>DATNCZ010000540.1:0-32063 GCA_035553335.1 Gemmatimonadaceae bacterium | reverse complement strand
AACGATATGGCGGCGCCGAATACCGTCGCCTTGATCAGGGAATAGACAATCTGGAACGGTGCGAACGCGAGCTGCAGGCCTGCCATGAAATCGGATGGAAGGATGTCAGTCGCAACGACCGATGTAAGAAACGCCATCCCTACGCCCACAGCGTCGGCGAACACGGTGAGGATCGGCAGCATGATTATCGCGGCGATCACACGTGGCACCACAAGATACGCGATCGGATCGTATGCCAGCGTCTCCAGAGCATCGATCTGCTCCGTCACGCGCATTGTGCCCAGCTCCGCCGTGATCCGCGCGCCGACCCTGCCTGTCAGCACCAGCGCCGTGAGCAACGGTCCCAGTTCGAGAATCACCGACTGCCTCGATATCAGCCCAACCACCGACAGCTGCACGCCGCCGAAAAGTTGATAGCGTGTCTGAAAGGCGGTGACGGCACCGATGAACGCAGCGACGATGATCGTGAGCGGTACCGAGTCGACGCCGATGTTGCGCATCTGTCGGATGGTTTCGACGCCGTACGTACGCCAGTCGGGCAACGCGCGCACGATATCCGCCGCGAAGTACCCGCGCTCGCCAATCCGGGAGAATGGCCGGCTGGCCCTGTCCAGGAACCGCACTCAGGTACGCACGCGCATGAAGAGCGTGAGCCCGATCACACCGAACAGGATACTGGGCAGCCACGCAGCAAGCTCTGGGGGAAGAAGCCCCTTTCCACCAACGGCTTTCGTCAACTGAATCAACATCAGGAATATGATTGTCGTGGCGAGGCTCACGCCCACGCCGTAGGCGGCACCCCCTCGCTGCGTGCTTGTTGCAAGTGGTGCGCCGAAAAGAAGGATCACGAGACTCGTGACCGGGATTGCGATCTTGAGCATTCGCTCCACACGCAGCTCGTTCACGTCCGTGCCCGACCGCTCCATCGCATGAATGAATCGCCCCAGCTCGGCGTAGTCCATCTCGGCCGGCGCCTTGGGCGATGCGGTCAGCTCTTCGGGTTTCTCGGTAAACTGCTTGTCGTACAAGGAATCGTAGGAAAAGGTGATGTTGCTGCTGTTGCTCGTGATGATGTGCATCGTCCCGCGGCCCAGTATCCAGCCCCGTGGCGTGTAGCTGGCGCCGGTCGATGTCGCAATGTACGACGGATAGTCCGATCCACTACCCTTTCGCTCGATCTCGACACCGTCCGCCTTCTTGGTGGCCAGATGCAGCGCGCTGATCTTGTAGACACGCCCAGCAGTGGATGCATAGGCGAAATTATAGCGATCGGTGCTGGCCGAGAACCTCTGCGTCTCCAGCAGCTCCAGCCGCCGCTTGTTCGTGTGCGGCGCAACCTCGCCCAGCACGAGCCCGAGCGCAACCGCGAACAGTGCGCCGACGAAGATCGGCGCGATGAATCTGTAAAATGAAACGCCCGACGCCTTGGCCGCAGTGATCTCCGAGTATCGCGTGAGCGATCCGATCGAGAACACGGTAGCGAACAATACCGCTGCCGGTAGAATCATGAACATCGAATCCGGCAGCCAGTACAAGTAGCTCAGCGCAATCTGCGACTTCGGTAGGTTGCGCTGGAGATACGTGTTGAGGTTGTCAGTGATGTCGATGATGATCACCAGAACCGGAAAACCCAGCGCAGTCGTCACGAAAATACGCCAGAATTCGCTGAACACGTATCTGTCCAGCGGCTTGATCATGTGGCTCAGCTTCACGGTTCCGTCCGGCGCTCGCGAATCAGATGCACCACGCGCATCCGTTGCCTCATCCATCCGCGCGCGTTGCCGAGCATCTCCCGCATGTCTCCCCCGCGCGCAGTGGCTCCTTCCTTGCCCATGCGCCAGAGCAGCGCGACAGCAACTGCCGCGAATATCACGTTGGCGGCCCACATTGCGATCACCGGCGGCAACAGCCCCTGCGACGCAGCCGCGGCACCGGCGGTGAGTCCTATGTAATACAGCGCGAACACGAACAGGCTCACACCGAGCGTGAGTCCGACTCCGCCGCGCGGAAAACGCAGCGCAATCGGTGCACCCAGCATCACGAACACGAAGCAGGCAACGGCAAGAGCGAATTTCTTGTGGATCTCGATCTCGTACCCGTCAATCAACGTCTTCGCATCCGTAAGTCGTACCTTCGCCACCGTGATCGTGCTCGGCGTTACCTCGAGCCCCGCGCTCGGCGGCGGCGTGGTATAGATGCGCGCGGGTACCGGTGCAGCGGTTGGGGTCGGCGCCTTCTGCGGGAGTGCTTTGGAGCCGGACTGATTCCGCGCTGGTACCGGCACCGGACCAGCTTTCTGCGGTGCCGGTCTCGCCTGTAGTGCACCGCCCGCCTGAGGCACCATTCGCACTGGCGGTGCACCTTGCGCCGAGAGCGTCGGAATACGCAGTTCTTTCAGAAGCCAGCAATACGTCGCGCCCAGGGATATGTTCGACGGCACGTGTGTATCCTCGCGTACATGTCGGCGCCGAGCTTGACATGGTTGTCTCGCGCCTGCTTCATCCCTGCCAGAAAATCCTTGCGCGCTTCCATGTAATCGGCGCGCCCGCGGCGCACCTCTCGCTGCATCTCGCACACGGACATCTCGCGATTGCCCTTGTTCTGTGCGTCGGTGGACTTCTGGAACTGGTTCGCGACTCCCTTCACCGTCACGAGGTCCACGTTGAAGAAGAGCCGTTGCAGCTGCGATGGATTCAACACCGGCACGTCCTGCATCGAGCCGTGGTATAGAGTCAGCAGCAGATCGCTCTGGTTCTTCGCGAGTGCCATGTTGCCGCTGTCGGCGTAGATCGTTCTGCGTCGCGTCGCGTCACTCAGATCGTAGATGGTCACGTCCCGCATGAGATTCGACGCTTCGTCCAGATGGTTCGCGCGCAGGAACAGCTTCCCCGGACTCACCTCGTTGATGACCTGCTCGCGCAGCGCGAACGTCGGCTTCTTCTGTGCAATGTCGGACTGCAACACTGCCAGCTGATGGTTGGTCCTGGGCAGAATCTGATCGTTGAAGATGATCATGAACAGCGTGACGCCGGCCGCGGCTATCAGCACCGGTGTCATGAGGCTCTTGAGACTCACCCCGCTCGCCTTGAGCGCGGTTATCTCGTTCTCCGCGGCAAGGCGGCTGAATGCGTGCAGCGTCGCCACGAGCACCGCCATGGGCAGTGTGAGAGCGACCGTGAATGGAATGGAGAGAAGAAAGAACTCCGCGACCGCCGACCAGGGGATCCCCTTTCCGACCAGGTTCCCGAACTGCTTGGCGATGTAGTTGAGCAGCAGGAGCGACGTGAGAGCGGTAAGTGCGAATGTGAGGGGTCCCAGGTGCTCCTTGAGAACGTATCTGGAGAGTATCTTCACGGGGTGAAATTTACAGGGTGGGTCTCCCCCGGGCGCCCTTTGCGAGCGCGCCGGAGAGAGCACGCGTCCCCTGGCTCACGGGGACCGCGCCGGGCCCGCGCGTCGGCCCCGTCCTTTGCCGGCCCAATCGCGTTCGCGATCGTGCTCGCGATTGTGCTCTCCAGCGCGCTGGCGTCACCACTCAGCGCGCAAGTAAAGGACACAACTGTGCACGCGCCGTCACGGCTCCGCGTACGCATCGGGAAGGATACTCTCCCTCTTCAGCTTCCCACCGTCCAGACTCGCACGGACGCCGCACTGTACCGCGAAGCCGAAGCCCAGATCCAGGCGGCCCGAGCTACAGCCTTCCAGTTGAACAGTCGTTCGATTCTGGAATCGGTCTGGGGACAGGTCGCCGCCCAGAATTTTGCCACAGGCCGGCCGCAGCCGCTTTCCGCCGAAGACGCCCAGCAGCGCAAGGCCCGCGAGCCGGTCAAGAATGAACAATTGTTTGGCGACTACGCCGACCTCGGCATTCAGGTCGACTCCAGGCTGGAGTTCCGAAACGAGAAGGACGAAACCAACCGCTGCCAGGGAGTCAGCTACTTCCTGGCCGCGAACACCTGTCGTTCCGCCTTCGAGCCCACTCTCGATTTCCAGTATGCTCTCCGATCCGCCGGTGTAGTCGCCGAGCGAGTGCACGTGAACGTGGATTACGACTCGCAGCGGGAGTTCGACGCGTCCAATACCATTTCGATTGCGTTCGAGGGCAAGCCCGACGAGTTCATCCAGAAGCTCGAAGTCGGCAACGTCACGTTCCAGCCACCACCGTCGCGCTTCATCACGGCGGCGATCCCGAGTGGCAATTATGGCGTGCAGGCGGTCGCCAACCTCGGTGAGGGAATCAAGCTGCGCAGCATCGTCGCGCAGCAGAAGGGAAACGTGGTTCGCGATCGCGTCTTCACGGTTGGCGACCACGTTCTGCAAGCGGTCGATCGCACGGTCGAAGACTACCAGTTCGAGCCGCGCCGCTTCTTCTTCACTGTCGACCCCAAGTTGTTCGCGGGATATCCCAACATCGACATCCTCAACCGGCAGCAGATGACGCAGCTGGCTGCCGCGCTCCCCGATACGTTGCGTCCAGCCGCGATATATGTATACCGCCTTCTGATCGGCGGTCAGCCGCCCAATCCGAACGGTCCGCAGTTCCGGATCATCGGTGATCCTCGCTCGCAGAAAGGGCAGGTGTACGAGCTGCTGCGCGAGGGCGTGGATTACTACGCCGATCCATCGCGCCTCTGGATCGCCCTTGTGCGCCCACTGTCGCTCAACAATGAGCGGCTCGTCGTTGCATATCGCGTCCGTGTCGGCGGCGTTCTGACCACGCATGTCACTACTGGTGGAACTCCCGACCTGGAATATTCCGCGGCACACGATCAGTTCGCGAATCTGCTGTGGGATCCGAACGTTCAGCCGACCGACGCTGCATTCCGGCATGAGATTCGTTCAGTGTATCGACTCGGTGGCAGTGACGTCGTGCGTCAGAGCGTGAGTGTGAAGGTCGTTACGGGAAACGCGACCGATCAGGAAAAGCCCGTGACCGGGAAGGCAGCTACCTATCTGCAGCTGTTCGGACTGGCACAGCCTACCAACAGCTCGACCTTCGACGTCGAGAATCGTCTCTGGCCGCGTCCGACGGATCCCAACTTTGCCCTCGGTGTCGGTGCATTTGGTACGCCCACGATCCGTGACCAGTTCCTGGTATTTCCGTCGGTGCGGCCATTCGCAAGCAACGGCATGGCCGGTGCAGGGAATCCGCACAACGATACGGTCTACACGACTCCCGCCGACTATCTCATATCGTCGCAGCGCCCCGGCGCGGTCTATCACATACGGCTACGCTACCAGGCGCAGGGTAACGGTAACAACGGAACGCTATCGCTCGGCGCCGTGCAGGTGCGGCCCAATTCGGAGCGCATTCTCGTCGACAACGTCCTGCTCGCGCGCGGCAGCGATTATTCCGTCGATTACGATCTTGGCCGCGTGAACTTCGCGCGCCCGGATACGTTGTTCCCGCGCCCGCGCCAGGTGACCGTGCAGTTCGAGGAGAACCCGCTGTTCGTGGAAACTCCGACCTCGATATTCGGGTCCTCGCTCGAGATTCCGCTGTCAAATGGTCAGATCAATCTCCTGGCGCTGTCGCAATCGCAGAAGAGTACCTACACGCGCCCCACGCTCGGTCTGGAGCCGCAATCGATGCTCATCGGTGGCATCAACGCCACGATGAACTTCGATGCCGACGCGCTCACCAGACTGGTCTCCAAGCTTCCGTACGGTCACACCGATGTGCCATCCCACGTTTCGCTCGCCGGTGAGTTTGCCGCGAGCAAACCGCAGCCGAGTGCCGGCCAGCAGGCTTACCTGGAATCGTTCGAGGAAGCCGGCGGCCTCGATGTTCTGCTGGGAGACCAGTACTGGTATTACAGCAGCCAGCCTGCCGTCGCGCACAACGTGCTCGCGAAGTACGGACCCAATCTGCTCGACATCAGTCACGCGACTCAGCTTGCGTTTCAGACCAACATTCGCGATTCACTCGGCAAGCAGATTCAATTCACGATCGACAAGATCGATCCGGAGGTTGCGTTCTCCGGCGTCGGCGTCGCTGCGCCGGAGCAGATACTCTGGCTCACGCTGTATCCGCTGTCACGCGGGTTGCGCGATGACCAGAACAGCAATGCGCACTGGAGCACCGGAGTGACCCGGACGGGTCGCCGATGGCGCTCCATCCGGACATCGCTCAGCCCGTCCGGTGCCGACGTATCGCGCACTGAAAACGTCGAATTCTGGGCGCTCGTGGATACGTCCGCGGTCGGCCGGTCGCGCAACCCGACTCTCGTGTTCGACGTGGGAGAGATCTCCGAGAACTCGGTGGTATTTCAACCCGATACGATCCGCATCCAGGCCGTGAACGCCGTGCTGCGCGATACGGTGATGTCAGGTCGCCGCGTTGCCGGATTCGACAGGCTCAATAGCGAACGCGATCCATTTTCGCGTGCGTTCAACGCAAACGCGAACGACACCGGATTGCCCGGGGATGTCGCGGACAGCGCGGTCGTCATCGCTGATACGATACCAGGGCAGCTTCCCACGCCGCGAATCGTTCCGAAATTCCCTATCTGCAGAAACCGGTATGGCGCGCTCTATCAGGTGGGCGACACGCGCACGAATTGCACCGTGGGCAATGGCCGCCTGGACGAGGAAGATCTCGACGGCGACAACGTGCTCAATCTCAGCAGCACTCAGCGCGAGCAGGAGCAGATCAGACGATTCGTAGTGGATCTTTCCGATGAACGGAAGTTCAATCGCGTCGGAAAGTGCATCGAGCGGCCGGTTGCGCGTGGCGAGACTGTCCCGCGCACACCAGCGTGCTGGGTCTTCGTGCGCGTGCCATTCCGGGCACCAGACGATACGCTGAACTCACCGTTGCTGAGCCGCGCGCGCGCCTTGCGTATTACGATGATCTCGGGAGCAGGTGTCCCGGACACAGCCTTCAGTCAGGTGGCGCTGGATCAACTTCGTCTCACGGGCGCACCGTGGCTCAAGCGGAGCGACGCTGCGATTCGCGGTCTGGCGGGCGAGCAGCCCGATCTCGGCTTCGTCACCGTCGGCACCGTCGGCACGCAGGATCGCGGCGTATCGGGAGGCGTGAATTACGATTCGCCGCCGGGCGTCACCAATCTGCCCGATCTCAAGGCAACTCCGGTTACCTCGTCGCGCGTTCCCATCAACGAGCATTCGCTACGCGTCATAGCTGGCGGCCTGAATACGTTCGATCGCGCTGAAGCGTACTACCGGTTCCCTGAAGGTCAGAAGAACTTCATGAGCTACAAGGAACTGCGGGTATGGGCGCGCGGAGTGAGCAATGGATGGGGCGCTGACGGCGAGCTTCAATTCTATGTGAAGCTCGGTCACGATGCGTCGAACTTCTACATGTATCACACACCGTTGCCGGGTAACGGCGCGGGCCCATCAGCATGGCTCCCTGAAGTCCGCGTCCAGTTCTCCAAGCTCATCGCGCTCCGTGCGCAGATTCAGAATGCGTATCTCCAGGGCTCGCGGCGCAACACGTGTACCGGTGCCGATTCCGTTCTCATCGCGAATACTCCGTTTCAGCCAACCACGGCGACAAGCGCCGTGTACGCAGCCTGCTCCGATGGTTACATGGTGTACACCACCGACCCGGGTGTGAACCCGCCGAACCTGGCGGCGATCCAGGAGCTTTCGGTTGGAATGATGCGCGTGCCAGGCACGTCCGCCGCACGTCCGATATCGCCGAGCGACACCCTGGAGTTGTGGGTCGACGACCTGCGGCTCGGCGGAGTCGTCGACGCAACGGGTTTCGCCGGCCAGGTTGCGCTCGGCGTAACGGCGAGCGATTTCGCGGACGTTCGCGTCAATCTGACGCGCCGCGATCCCAACTTCCGGCAGCTCGGAGACCAACCAACCTACCTCACGGACAACACGGTGGATGTGAGTGCTGCGTTCCGTTTGGAGAAGCTGCTGCCGCGCTCGCTTGGCTACGCAATTCCAGTCACGTTCAACTACAGCGGTGCGTCCAGCGTCCCAACTTATCTGACGCAATCGGACATCGACGCGAGCGCGGTGCCCGGTCTCAGATCGCCCCACAACGGAGCTACGTCCGTGACGTTTGGCGTCAAGCGCGCGACCCCGGTCAAGGGTGGAACGCTCGCGCCCGTGTTGAACAATCTGAGCATGCAGGGAACGTACACATCGGCCGATGCACAGAGCGAGTATGAGGACGGTCACGCCCATGATCTCCGTGTCGGCCTGGAATACAATCTCATACGTGCACTCGCCCCTTCGCTCGCAACCGTGCTGCCTACCGAGGTTTATCTCACCTCGACGTACGAGAACGGCAACGACCGGCGGTTGACCTATCTCAAGCCCGCCGCGGCACTGGATGATACCGCGCAGGTCGTCAACGGCCTCACGAATACCATCAGCAATGGGGGCGCGATCGCGTTCCATCCGCTCCGCAATAGTACCATTCGATTCAACATGTCCTCGCTGCGCGACATTCGGTCGTACGCGGAAATCCCGAACCTCGGGGTGGTCGATGCGCAGGAACGCAATCGTTTTGCTGGATTCGACACTGGCCTCGAACGCCAGCGTACCGTGGGGACGCAGCTGAGCTACAGCGTCACTCCTCTGCCGTGGCTGCGCGCCCGCTTCAATAGCAGCTCGAATTACAACATGCTGCGCGACCCCAACACGCTCGACTTCATACGTGCAGCCGATTCCCTCGGTGAGTTCCGCATTCCGCGCAATATCGGCAACACCCAGAACGCCAATCTCGGTTTCACGATCGACTTTCGCGCGCTTGCCGGCGCCACGTCGTTCATTCCGGGCGTCAAGGCGATGATCAGTGCGTTTCAGCCCCTGGACGTATCGCTCGACCGAAATGTCCTTACGGCGTACGACGGCGCCGCGGCGTCGGCGCCACTCATGTTTCAACTTGGTCTCGGTAGTGTAAGCCAGTTCAGACACATCGGATCGGAGTCGGCCACCAGCGCGGGTGTAAACGATCAGCTCACCCTGTCGCAGACGATCGACCTGCCGTTCGGAGCGACGCTCACCAACCACCTGCAGAGACTCACGCAACGAAGCTGGACGCTGCGATCGGACAACGGCCAGGATGTGGGAGATGCGACGCAACTCGTCTTTCCAGATGTCGCATTGCGCTGGACCAAGCGCATCGCCGACTCCACGGCGTTGATCCGGAACTTCAGCGCGAGTGCGCGGGTCGCCGGTACGACTCAGCGGCTCGCCAGCCCGGGTGAGTTCTCGCTGCCGGATGGCGAGAACGGCGAGACGCGCATTCGAAGCTACCCCGTGTCACTCAGCGCCATATGGGCGGGGTCGCGTCCGCTCACCACTTCGCTCGGCGTCAATCTCGTTCAGCGTCTGGACAACGAGCCGGGCCTCAGTGGCCGCGGAACTTCGATGGACATTAACGCCGATGTGGCCCGGGCCTTCGCGCTTCCCGCGCAATGGCATCCGCACGGCGATCTGCGTACGCGGCTCTCGTTCCAGAACAGTCACGGCAAGAGCTACGTGCTCAATCCGCTCGACATCGTGGGCCGCAGCCGCCTCACCGACAACGGTCGTCGCTCGGCCAGCTTCTCCGCCGATACCGACGTATCCGATACGATGACCTCCACCTTCGTAATCTCGCGCGTCAATAGCTTCGACGCCAACCTCAGCAGAACGTTCACCCAGACCGTCCTGAGCGCGATTCTCCATCTGCAGTTCTACTCGGGCGAGATGCACTGACGCCGTCGGTCGCAGACAGCCAACGGCCGCTGCGCGGAGTATCTTTTCTCCGTCCACCTACACGCTACGTATGAACCGATTGCTCCTCTACCTTGCCATTCTCCCGCTTGTCGCCGGTTGTCAGAAGTCCAAAACTGGATTCGATGGCGAAGCGGCGTACCGCTACGCCGGCACGCAGGTATCATTCGGACCGCGTATTCCAGGTTCGCCGGGCTGGCAGAAGGCCGGTGACTGGATAGTCGCCCAGATGCGCACCCGCGCCGACACCGTTATCGAGCAGCGCTGGATGCACACGCTCGCAAACGGCGATAGCATCCCCATGCGAAATATCCTCGCGCGATTCCGTCCGCAGGCAACCGATCGCGTGCTCTACGTCACGCACTGGGATACCAGGCCAATCGCCGACAGCGACCCGAACCCGGCCAATCGCACCAAGCCAATCCTCGGCGCCAACGACGGAGCCTCGGGCGTCGGCCTCTTCGTAGCACTCGGCGACCTCCTCAAGAAGACACCACCGAACGTCGGTGTTGATCTGCTCTTCGTCGACGGCGAGGACTATGGCAGCTTTGGCCCGCCCAAGGATGTCGACGTGCTGATCGGATCGACGTACTTCGCGTCGCATCTCCCGTCTCCCGGCTACCAGCCCATCTTCGGCGTTCTCTTCGACATGATCGGCGACAAGGAGCTCAACATCTACGAGGAGCAGAACTCTGTCGCGCGCGCGCCCGAGGTCGTATCACGCGTGTGGAAGACCGCCGATGATCTCGGTTACTCCCAATACTTCCTGCCGCAGATGGGACTCGCCGTAACCGACGACCACATCCCGCTGCTTCAGGCCGGCCTCCGAGTGATCGACGTCATCGACATCGACTACGAATCCCCCACCAACAACTATCACCACACCCTCGCCGACACGATGGACAAGATCTCCGCCAAATCTCTCGGCATCGTAGGCGACGTCGCCGCCGCCCTCGTGACCACGCGGTAGCGCCACCCCACCCGTACGGGCAGGCCCCCGCGCCTGCCCCGACGACGCCTCGCGCTCCACCACCCGGGCGCGGGACTATCGTACCGCTCTGACACACCCACCCGCAGCCACCCCCACACTCCCTCGCACAGAAACGGTCCAACGCGCCGCTCCTCGATTATCCGCATCGCCCCGTTTTCTGAGATGTTGCCTCCATGGCAACCCCAGCTGAACGAAAGGCACTCCTCTTCTTCGGAATAGTCGCGATCCTCGGCGCTGGCGTCCGCGTCTGGCGCGCACGGACTCCGGCCCGATTACGTCCCTCCACAGACACATTTGTGTCCGAACCAACCGGTTCGGCACAGGGCGGCCCGGGCAAGTCGTCCAGTTCCAGGCGTAAAACCGCCCGAACCGGAGCCGGTGGGTCAAGAACGAGTCAGATCATCCGAGACTCAAATTCAATAATCGACCTCGATCGGGCCACGATGTCCGAGATCGATGCAATTGGTGTACTCCCTAAGGGCATGGCTCGTCTTATTGTAGCGGACCGGGATTCGTTCGGACCGTTTGGCTCGTTAGGGGAGTTGCAACGTGTTCCGTTCCTTTCAGCAAGTACCTTAAGAAAACTGGCACCCAGAGTGACATTCTCTCGCATTCCACGACCCCGGAATACAGTCATTCGTCCCCGCCCGCTTCCGGTGAGCACATCCGGACGGCGGAAAGCGGCGGCCAACCCATGACGGCCACTGTTGCGCCAGTCGCGCAGAGCGCGGAGCGCATCGGCGCCCTCCTCGTTTCCGAAGGACTCATCTCCCGTGAACAGCTCGCGCAGGCATTGCAGGAACAGCGCAGCAACGGCGGGCGACTAGGCTACACGCTCGTCAAGCTGGGAATGGTCGAGGAGTTGACGCTCACTCGTCTGCTCGCGCGCCAGTACAAGATCCCAGCCGTCGATCTTACAAAGTCGGACATCGATCCCGCGCTGGTTCGGCTCGTTCCCGCCGAGATCGCGATTCAGCACCTCGTCCTTCCGCTCAAGCGCGAAGGTCGTGTGCTGTACGTCGCGATGGCGGACCCGACGAACATTCGCGTCATCGACGACCTGAAGTTCCGCACGCGCTCGGACATATATCCCGTGATCGCTGGCGAGTACACTCTGCGCACGATGATCGAGCGAGTGTATCCCGAAGAATCGATGACCGACGTCGGAATGGAGCGCCTTCTCGACGACATCGACCTCGGTGACGAAGACGTCGAGATGGTCGAGGAAGAGCAGGAGGAGATGACGGCTGCGGCGTTGACAGTCGCAGTCAACGAAGCGCCAGTCGTCAAGCTCATCAATGCGATTCTCACCGACGCGCTGCACAAGGGCGCGTCGGACGTCCACTTCGAGTGTTTCGAGAAGGAGCTGCGCGTCCGCTATCGCGTCGACGGCGTGCTTCGCGAAGTAATGAAACCGCCGTTCAAGATGCGTGCAGCTCTCATCTCGCGCTTCAAGATCATGGCCGGTCTGAACATCGCAGAGCGACGCGTGCCGCAGGACGGACGCATCAAGCTCAAGATCGGCCGCAAGGTCATCGACTTCCGCGTCTCCACGCTTCCCACTCTGTTCGGTGAGAAGGTCGTACTGCGTATTCTCGACAAGGGAAATCTCACCCTCGACCTCGAGACCTTCGGCATCGAGCCGCGTGCAGAGCGCGAGCTGATGGAAGCCGTGCAGAATCCGTACGGCATGGTGCTGGTCACGGGACCAACCGGTTCCGGTAAGACGACTACACTGTATTCCGCGCTGTCCAAGGTGAACACGGTCGATGTCAACATCATGACCGCCGAAGACCCCGTCGAGTACAACCTTTACGGCATCAATCAGGTTCAGGTACGCACCGAGATCGGCATGAGCTTCGCCGCGGCGCTGAAAGCCTTCCTGCGCCAGGATCCGAACATCATCATGGTCGGTGAGGTCCGAGATCTCGAGACCGGCGGCATCGCGATCAAGGCGGCTCTCACGGGCCACCTCGTCATGAGCACCCTGCACACCAACTCGGCGCCCGAAACCGTTACGCGTCTGCTGGATATGGGACTGGAGCCGTTCAACGTCGCGAGTGCGCTCAATCTCATTCTTGCGCAGCGTCTCGTGCGCCGCATCTGTCCCAATTGCAAGACCCGCTACGTACCCGACGACATCGAGTTGACCGGCGCCAAGGTCAAGGCATCGACCACGCTTCGCGAACTCCGGTTCACCGAGATGTCGCTCAACGATGCTCGCTCGCGCGCGACGCCTGAAGCGGCGCCGCACCTGAACGGCCTATCGCTCTCGACCACCATCGGCGAGCTGCCCTTCTTCAAGGGGAAGGGCTGCGATGCGTGCGGAGGCACCGGGCTCAAAGGCCGGCAGGGTCTCTACGAGGTCATGTTTGTGACCTCGGAGCTGCGCAAGATCATCATGAAGAATGGCGACGCCGACGACATCAAGGACGCAGCTATCGGCCAGGGAATGTTGACCCTGAGAATGGATGGATGGCTCAAGGTCCTGAAGGGAATCACGACACTTGATCAGGTAATACGCGAGACCGCTGCGTGACCCCGCAGCGGTCTTTGCAGTCGTTTACGAAGCACATTTTCGGCTCCATCAGGGGTCGCGCACTCAACCGCAAGAGCACATGACTGCACCAGCCTCGTCGTTCAGACCACAACCTTCCGAGCCGCCCGGCGGTCCACACGCCGGGCGGTCGGTGGAGCAGCCTCTGGCAGGCCCGGGTACGCCGCAGCCAAATTCGCCGCGCGCACCGGAGCTGAGCCTCCGCGGCCTGCTCGAGGAGATGATCGAGCGAGGCGCGTCGGATCTGCACGTCGTATGCAACACCCGTCCCAAGTTGCGCATCAATGGTGACATCACGGATTCCCGCTTTCCATTGGCTCTCACGCCAAAGGAGACACTCCAGCTCGCATACTCCGTTCTCACCGATCAACAGAAGAAGCGTTTCGAGGTCGAGGACGAGCTCGACTTCTCGTTCGGTCTTGCTAACCTGGCTCGATTCCGCGGGAACGTATTCAAGCAGCGCGGCTCGGTGTCGATCGTCTTCCGGCAGATTCCGTTCACCGTCCGCACGTTCGAAGAGCTGAAGCTTCCTGCGGCCGTATCCAAGATGGCCGAGCGTCCGCGCGGCCTTGTGCTCGTAACCGGTCCCACCGGTTCTGGAAAATCGACGACGCTGGCCGCCATGATCGACCGGATCAATCGTGAGCGGCGCGGCCACATCATAACAGTCGAAGATCCGATCGAGTTCATCCACCGTCACCAGGGTTGCATCGTCAACCAGCGTGAGGTTGGCACCGACACGAAGTCATTCGCTACCGCTCTCAAGTATGCCTTGCGCGAAGATCCCGATGTGATCCTCATTGGCGAGATGCGCGATCTGGAGACAATCCAGGCCGCGCTCACGATCGCCGAGACGGGCCACCTCGCCTTCGCAACGCTGCACACCAATTCAGCCGCGGAAGCGATCAACCGCATCATCGACGTCTTCCCGAGCCATCAGCAGCCGCAGGTGCGCGCGCAGCTCGCATTCGTGCTCGAGGGAATCGTCAGCCAGACCCTCGTGCAGACTGTAGGTGGCAAGGCTCGCGCGATGGCCGCCGAGGTTCTGGTGATGAACCAGGCCGTCCGTGCGCTCATCCGCGACGACAAGATCCACCAGATATACTCGACCATGCAGTCCGGAAAGAAGTACGGAATGCAGACGCTCAACGATTCGCTGTACGCACTCTACATGGCGCGTGAAGTATCCGCCGAGGAGTGCCTTCGCGTCAGCGGTGACCCTGCGGAATTCATGCGCATGACCGGTGTGAACGCCGACGGTGAGCCAAGCAAGGATGGACCGGTAAGGGGCACGGCACAGACGCCGTACTCCACAAGTGGAGGCAGGAGGTAACACATGCCAAGTTTCGCATACACCGCCCGTTCAGCGGGCGGCGAGCTCAAGTCAGCGACCATCGACGCAGCGTCCAAGGATGACGTCATAGCACAATTGCGGCGTCAGCGTTTGACACTCGTCAAGATCGAGGACGAATCGAAGAAGAAGTCCAAGCGTCTCGGGCGCATAAAGACTCGTGATATCGTCATATTCACGCGCCAGTTCTCGACGATGATCAACTCGGGCCTCCCGCTGGTGCAGGCGCTCGACATTCTATCCAAGCAGACCGACAACAAGGCGCTGGCCTCGGTGACACGTGAGGTGGTGTTCGACGTGGAGAGCGGTCACACGCTTGCCGATGCATTGCGCAAGCATCCCAAGGCGTTCACCGAACTGTACGTGAACATGGTCGCCGCTGGTGAGGCCGGTGGTATTCTCGATACGATCCTCATGCGTCTTGCGACGTTCATGGAGAAGAACGACGCTCTCATTCGCAAGGTGAAGGGCGCGATGATCTATCCAGGCGTCATCATGTCCGTCGCGTTCATCGCGGTGACGACGCTGCTGCTGTTCGTCATTCCTGTCTTCCAGAAGATGTTCGGGTCTGTGGGTCTCGCGCTGCCAATGCCGACGCGTATAGTGATCGGCGCATCGAACCTCCTCAAGAGCTACTGGTGGCTGATGGGCGGAGTGGGAGCAGGTGTCGTGATGTTTCTTGCCAGATACTACCGCACGCCTGACGGCAAGCTGCGGATCGACCGCATGCTGCTGAGAGTTCCGATCCTGGGCGACGTGCTCCGAAAGAGCGCTGTCTCTCGCTTCACCCGCACGCTCGGTACGCTGATCAGCTCGGGCGTGAGTATTCTCGACGGCCTCGAGATCACGGCGAAGACCGCCGGCAACCGCGTGATTCAGGATGCCATCATGGCCAGCCGCGCCAGCATCGCCGGCGGTGACACGATCGCGCAGCCGCTTGCCAAGAGCAAGGTGTTCCCGCCGATGGTCATCTCGATGATCTCCGTCGGTGAGCAGACAGGCGGGCTGGACGAGATGCTGTCCAAGATCGCCGACTTCTATGATGAAGAAGTGGATGCGGCGGTTACCGGATTGCTGGCGGCATTGGAGCCGTTGATGATCGTGTTTTTGGGTGTGGTGGTCGGTGGCATGGTCGTCGCCATGTACCTGCCGATCTTCGACATGATCAACGCCGTGCAGTAGGGGCTCCACTGATTGGCGTCCAGCAGCAAGGAAGGGCGACTGTCATGCAGTCGCCCTTCTTTCATTCAGCAGTCAGCATCTCCGTTCAGAACCCCGGCGGCCGCTCTCCCACAACTCCAAGCGAACGCTCCAGTGCCAGCCCCGCACGCGCGATGGTTCCCTCATCGAACAACCGCCCGATGAGCGTGACTCCGTGCGGGACGCGGCGCGGCGGTGAGAACTTCGGCAGTGGATGCGCAGGATCGGGTGCCCAGTCACTGCGCGCTTCCGAAACATGTACGAATCCGGTGCGCAGCGTGAGCGACGGATGACCGGTGTTGTTGGATATCACGAGCATCTCGTCGCGCAGCGACGGAACCAGCAGCAGATCCACCTGCGACATCAGTCGCGCCATCTCGGCCGCAACCTTGCGCCGCAACCTGTCAGCCTGAACGAAATCGACCGCGGATAGAAAACGCGCCTCGCGAAACTGATTCGGCCACGCGTCGGGAACCTGCGCCTTCAGTTCGTCATCACGATTGCTCAACGTGAGCTCTTCGAATGCAGCTGCGGCTTCCGCGAACAACATCAGGTTCAGTGAATCGTACGGCCAGTCGGGAAGCGTGACCGGCGTTGGCACCATGCCGAGCTTTCCGATAGCGTCCAGCGTTGCGCGATCGACGTCGGTCGCGGGCGCTTCCTTCATCCACGCAGGGAAGTATCCCACGCGCAGCCCCTTCACCGACGCGCCGGCATCGAAGTCGAGGTGGCTTGGCACGCTTGCGACGTCGCCAGCGTCGGCGCCTGTGATCGCATCGAGCACCAGCATCGCATCTTCCACGCTTCGTGTCATCGGACCAAGCTTGTCGAGCGACCAGCAGAGCGTCATCGCCCCGGTGCGTGGTACGCGACCATATGTCGGCCGCAACCCTGTGACGCCGCAACGCATGCTCGGGCTCACGATGCTCCCACCAGTCTCGCTTCCAACGGAGAATCCAACGAGGCCAGCCGCCGTGGCTGCACCCGGTCCGGCGCTCGATCCGGAGGAGCCTTCTTCCGGCAGCCACGGGTTCATCGTCTGACCGCCGAACCAGATGTCGTTGAGAGCCAGCGCGCCCATGCTCAACTTTGCCACGAGCACTCCGCCCGCCTTGCGCAGCCGCGCGACGACCGCTGAATCTGCGGTCGGTACGCGATTCCGAAACGGCTCGGCGCCGTACGTCGTCGCGATCCCTGCGGTGTCGAGCAGATCCTTCACTCCATACGGAATCCCGTGCAGCGGTCCCCGGTACTTGCCGGCCGCTATCTCAGCGTCCGCCTGTTTCGCCTGCGCAAGCGCGGTATCGCGCGTCAACGTTATCACGCACCGTAGTTGCGGATTGAAGCGCGTGAGTCTGTCGAGATAGATACGCGTCAGCCGATCGGAGGTCAGCTTGCGCGTCTCGATCCAGCGAGACAGTTGCGTCACGGGCGCGAACGCGATGTCTTCGTCGCTCGCCGGCAACGGGCCAGGATCTGCGCTGCTGCGCACGAACCTGTCCCGAGCGGGTCCGGTCGATTGCCCTCCTATGTCCGGATTCCAGACGGTTGCAGGGGCGAGCGTCGGCTCCAACTGTACTTTCCGCGGCCCGACTCGTCGCTCGACCAGAGCGGCCATCGACGTGCGCCAACTCTTTGCCGCCATCTGCCGCTTGGCCTCCGTCATCTGCACCTGGACCAACTTCTCCGCCTCGGCGAAGGTGGCCGGTGTCACCTCGGGTCCGACGGGGGGTGCAGTGTTGAAGGCCGGCGGCGCTCCCGGCGTGGCGGCAGCGGGATGTGCACCCGCTGCCTGTTCGTCGCTACGACAGGCGACGAGCGCGCCGAGGATACCGATAGGAGCCTGAATCAGGAACTGGCGACGGGAATTCACGAGAGACGGGTTGTAGTGGACTGTTGGAAAAGGCTCGAGTCGCCATACGCGGCGGGCGGCTCGCCGCATTAATTAGCCTCTCGAGGTCCGTCTGCGCTAGACGAGCGCACGGTGAACGGTCGCGTACCAACGGATTACGGCGCGTCGAGCGCGGTCGCGCGCACTACTGTCGCTGGATAGCCGGGATGTGAAGAAGGCCAGCGACATATGTCGCTGGCCTTCTTTACATCAATGCACCATGAAAGTGCGATGGTGGGTCACACCTTGCGGCGGCGACGGATGAGAGGAACGATACCAATCAGTCCCGTGCCCATCAGCGCCAGCGAGCTCGGCTCAGGTACTGTCGAAGCTGGCACGCGCGTGAAGCCGTGTCCGGTTACAGCTACCGAGGTGCCGGTCCCGCCGTTTGTCTGATCGTTGATGGATGCGTCATCGACCGCGAAGCTCAGCGTAGTGCCGTCGGCGAATGTGTAGTCGTGGGCCGTGTTGTTGAAATCTATGAAGACGTTGCCACCCGTGGCGTTCGCCAGATTTCCAGTCAACATCGCCGTGTACACGTTGTTGCCGACGACGCCCGTTGGGTTGGTGAAGTTCATGAAGAGAGCGAAATTCTGACCCGTATAATTGTTGTTGCCGTCCACCAGCTTGAAGGATCCGAGATTGTTCACGTTGGGCGAACCCGGTGCGGCGCCGATTGATACGAGGCCATCCGCGGGGTTGCTGGTCACGTTGAACGTAGAGCCTGTGTACGTCAGGTTACCCGTGTTCGCCAGCAAGCCGGAGCAGTTTGCCGGCGCGGTTGCGCTCGTGTAGAAGCAACCAAAGGTGCTGCCGGTGAACGTTACCTGCGCTCCTGCGGTGCTTCCCGCTACCAGGATTGCGCCGCCAGCCAGTGCTACCGCGCTGACTCCTCTCCAAAGTTGCTTCATGATTTGCTTCTCCGTGCTGAAGTGTTGCGTCAGACGCGTGTTCCTGGAAAATGCGAATCGCGGTGCATTCGAACCGCGCCGACCATATCTGACGATGCGCTCAGGGAAGGCAGAGATCGTGCCGAACGCGTACTCCGCTCCCGAATGCAGCGTCGAAACTGGACATAGCGTGACGCATCATTGTGTTACAGTGATCGTCGCGACTGTCACAGTATTGTTTTCGCTGTTGTAACTGATGGTGCCGGTGCCGGGGGCAACGCCCGTAATCGTGCCACCAGACGCCGTAATGATCGACGGGCTGTTGTTGAACTCGACGATCGCTCGGCCGCCGCTGAGAGCGTGTCCCTGGGCGTCCAAGAGACTGACTACTAATGTTTCGGACGCGCCGACCTTTATTGTGCTTGCAAGTGGGGTAACCTTGATGGTATCGACAGCGGGGCGAGTCACAGTGACCGAAACTTGCCCGCTCTGACCACCGCTGCTAGCCATTATTGATGCGGTGCCCGGCCCTACGGCAGAGACCGAACCCGTGCTGCTCACCGTCGCGACGGCTGGTGCACTCGATGACCACGTGATGGTCCGCCCCGACAGTACGTTACCGCTCGCATCTTTCACCGTCGGGGCGATCACAACTGTGCCAAGTGTTGTGCTATCAACAACGCCGACGAGAAGATTCGCCGTGGCTGGACTTACCGCTACCGACGCCACTGGGGCCGGATTTCCGCCACCACCGTTTCCGGGACCGGGGCCGGTCATATCGCTGCTGCCTCCACATGCGACGGCAAGGACAAGGAGCGCGACCCACGCACGTTTCGTCAGTGTGCGCGAATCAGGGCGAAATGGTGCATCAGATGCTTGCATTGTGTAATCCCTGTGAGACATGAAATCGGTGGCACACTCGTACCGCCATACTCATCGCAAGAGGGCTGGAGCGCGTCTGCTCGCGCCTGATCGCTTGCGGTGCTCACACTGGATTGGCAAAAATCGGCCCATCGCGGCCGAATGGCCTCCCGCGCGCGGCCTTTCCGTCGCGCTTTCCCCCTGGCGGGGCAGGCCCCCCAGGTTGGCGTGGACGGGCTCATGCGCCCGCCCACGCCAACGCTCGCAGACTTACTTCGTGTCCAGCTTTCGCCCCGCGTCGAGATGATCGAAGTTCAGGATTGCGTTGAACACGAGCGGATAGGCGCCGATCGTCTCTCCGCGATAGATCGGGTTGTTCGCAAACAGGACTACATGTCCCTTCTGCATCGGGACATCCACGACGACCGGTCGCTGCGCAACATCGCTTCCGCCATCGAGCAGGCCCGACACCAGCAGGTTGCGCTGATCGGTGAATCGCAGCGCAACACGCGGCCGCTGGTTGGGCGGGATGATCGACAACGGGTTGCGCAGTTGTTCATCAGTGATCGGTGCCGCCTGCCACGGCTCGACGGTCACGCGAGGTGGCGCCATGTTGCGCGGCGCTAGTTGAGGTCGGCCCTGGGGAACGTCGGGATCGTCGGTGGTACCGCGACCCGTTGCTCGCACAGCCTCTCCGCCACCAAAACGACTCCCACGTCCACCGCCACGGGTGTTGCTGACGCTGAAGCTTTCACCGTCTTCGCTGTAAACCGCGAGACTGTCCGAAACGCCATACACGAGCGGACTGGCGTCGTCCACGATGCGCGTGCGGAGCAGACTTCCGACGATCTTGCCACGCCCTGCCTGATTCGAGCTGACGCCGCTCGCGAGTCCGTACTGGATCGCGAAGTCGGCGGTGCTCGACACGGTGACCAGCACACCGCCGCGTGCCACGAAGCCTTCGAGATTCTGAACTCCCTGCAACCCGAGTCCGGGGCGGATGTCGTCAGTCTGGTCCAGCTTCCCGATGTTCGGCGTGAGAGGAGTCGTCTTCCATGGCATCGGGTTGCGCCACATCGGCATTCCCTGCACGATCGACTGAGCGTTTCCCGAGGGTGGAAAGAGAATCACGTCGTACTTAGCGTTGAGATTCGGATTCTTCGCAACATCCTGAACGTTGATGTAGCTGTACGGGATATGTGCCACGTCGAACGCCTGGCGCCACCAGCCTTCGGTTTGCGTGCTCGACCTCGTATGCAGGATCGCGACACGCGCGGCGCGTGCCGGATGCATTGCAACCGATGGCGCCGACGGAATCGCGTACACCGAAACACCGAGCTCGCGCGCCGCCTTGTCGAGATCGCCCGCCGAGACGTTGCGAATCACGTACGAGCCGCGAACGAACGACCTGCCCGCCGCCTGAAACGGCTCTTCAGCAGCCTGAAAATCGGCTTCACGCAAGCGATAACGCAGTGTCGTGAGCGCATTGTCGCCGTTGTTGTTGATCGCGAACACGGTTCCAGTCCCCGTGACGCCACCGGGGGCCTTGATCGTGTCCGTGACGCGCTCCATCGGGACAGTCAGTACCTGTGGATCGACGACCCGCACCGCCTGCACGTCGAAATTCTCCGGAAAGGTCCAACCGGTGTCGTCGTACGGAGTCTTCTGCGGATCGTTCGGGCTCCAGAACTGGTAATCGAGCAGCGCGTCGGCAATCCGTGAGTACGGCTGGTCCATTCGCACGATGTAGCTTCCGGCCGGAAACTGACGCGTTGCCGTTGGTGTAACGCTCGGTGTCGTACTCGATGCCGCGCTGTCCGCAGCGCCGTTGCGCCTTGCGCGCACATTGTGAGCTCGCACCTGTGCTGTGAACGGCGCGGTCGCACGTGAGATCTCGACGTGCTGCATCTGGAGTATCCGCAACAGCTGGGCCTGTGCTCCAGGGCGGGGATCTGACGCGGAAAATATGTATGCCGCCGGCCCTTCCGTGTGCGCCTTGAGAATCGAGCGCTTGCTCTTCTGGTAGAAATTCTCGAGCAGTTGATGGCGATTGTTGGCGAAATAGCTCAACGACACGAGCAACCCCGTTTCCTCGTAATTGTTGTTGTCGCGGAGCGACCACATCACACGGGGAAGTGGTGGATTCTGGCGGTACCAGGTGCGCGAGGTCTCGCTGGGCGGAAGCGTGCGTTCCAGTGTCTCGGCCGTGCCGCCGTTGCCAAAGGTTTCGTAAAGCCGGCTTATCCCGTTGTGCGTCGCAGCCATGAACATGAGATAGCCCGGCGACCATGTGTCGAAATTCCCGTGCGCGAACACGCCCGGCATCCCCATGCGCGTCATCTCCTGCACGTTGTTCCAGCCGATCATCTGCCATTCGTTCGTCAGCAACGGATCCAGCCAGGCGTTGTACGGTCCATCTCCTACGGTATTGTCGTACAGATACGAGCCCGACTCGTGCAGGTCGTGCAGAACCATCGCACGCCAGTCGATGTACGTGTTCAGCACGTTCTGCGACAGTTTCAGCGTGAGTCCCATCGCATCACGATTATTGTCGTGAGCGACGTAATGACCCCAGTAGATCAGATTCGAGTACGTGTCGTCCGGGTGGGCCATGTGCCAGCGGAACAGATCGACCATGCGATCGCGCCCATCTACTTCAACGATCGGAGTGATGAGCGTTATGACGTTGTTCCGGATGTTGCGAATGTACGGGCTCTCATCCACCGCGAGCCGGTAGGCGAGCTCCATCAGCGCGGTGGGCGCGCCGGACTCGGTAGAGTGGATCGTCCCGGTGATGTAATAGATCGGTGTGACTCCGCCGATGATCTGCTCGGCCTGCGCGTCGTCCATGTTGATCGTCCGCGGATCGGCAAGCTTGGACAGTTTCGCCTTGTTGTCGTCGAGCCTGGTCAGCAGCGACTCCGACGCGACCGCCACGGCGATCATCTCTCGCCCCTCTTCCGTAGTGCCGATCGAGTACACTCTGACGCGCGGACTCGCCTTGGCGAGCATGCGCATGTAGGCGTACACGTCCTTGGAATAGGGCAGGTTGTTCCGCGCCCCCGCAATGTCACCGAGTACCGCTTTCGGTGTCGGGACCGTCGCCGACGCCGGCAGATAGTCCACCAGCGGCGACAGGAAGAACGACTCGGTAGTGTACTCGTGAATCTTGTTGGTGTACGCGGTGTCGATCGGCTGGTTCGGATCGCGTCCTGGTGCCGCGGTCGATATTTCGACGCCGCGGGCCTCGGGCGCCTGCGCGCTCATGGCGACTGGCACGCCGATCAATGGAAGGAGCAGCGCGATGGCGAGTGAGCGACGATCCATGAATATTCTCATCGAGTGGGCTGTGGAAATGGCGGGGGAACGACGGTGGTAAAACAGAATCGGTCTTCCGGACGTACAGAATGCAGATTATGGCGGCGATACGGAAGCACCGCCGCACACTTACCCACTGGAAAATTCTGAATGGTTATCGATTGGCTAGCCCGCCGCTTTACGCTTCCACGCCTGCTCGGTCTCGCGACCGCCGCCGCGATATCGATCGGGTCGCCCCTCCACGCGCAGGATCGCCTGAGAGCGATGCCGGAGTACGCGCGGTACCACAAGCTCAGCGCAGAGATATTCAGCTCTGTGACGAGCGCGGCCATCAGGCCGGTATGGGTGGATGGCGGGAAGGCATTCGAATACGACTTTGGCGGCCAGCGGTATCGCTATGACGTCGCCAGACGCGCCGCGACTGCTTTGGGCGCCGTCGATGCGGCTGCCGAGCTTGCGGCCCGGCGCGCGCGGTTCGCCGGCGGCCCGGAGCGGGGACGCCAGTTCGAGTCTGCACTGTCCCCGGATGGCAAGCTCAAGGCGTTCTACCGCGATCGCAACATGTGGCTGAGCGACGCCAGCGGAGCCGGCGAGATTCCGCTCACCACCGACGGGAGCGTCCCCAATCGCATCAAGAACGGCACAGCTTCGTGGGTCTACGGCGAGGAGCTGGATCAGCGCACAGCCATGTGGTGGTCGCCGGACGGCTCCAAGATCGCCTATTACCGCTTCGACGAGAGCAAAGTCCCCGATTACTACATCGGTATGAACCAGACCGGGCTGCACACGACCGTCGACGTCGAGGCCTTCCCGCAACCCGGTGTCCCCAATCCGATCGTCGACCTGTTCGTGTACGACGTCGCGAAAAAAACCACGACTCGCATCGACGTGCGGGATGGCAAGCCGTTCGATAACGCCGTCGTTGGCCATTACGTGTATCACGTTGGCTGGAGTCCGGACGGACGCGAGATCACATTCAATCGCACGAATCGCCGCCAGAACATCCTCGAGTTCACGGCATGCGATCCCGCCAGTGGAAAGTGCCGAGTGGTGGTGCGTGATGCATGGCCCGCAAGCTGGGTCGCGAACAACCCGGAGATGACGTACCTCGCCGACGGCAAGCGCTTCATCTGGGAATCGGAGCGTAACGGTTTCCGCAATTATTATCTGTACGATCTCACGGGGAAGTTGCTCTCGACTCTCACCAGCAACCAGTTCGACGCGGGAGAGATCGTGCGCGTCGACGAGAAGGCGGGTGTAGTCTACTACACCGCTCACGACGGTGACAACGCGATGAAGATGCAGTTGCGTCGCGTCGACCTGAACGGCCGCAACGACCGTCGCCTCACGGATCCTGCCTTCAATCACGCGATAAGCTTCGCACCGGACGGCAAGTACTTCGTCGACGTCGCGCAGACTCACGATCGGGCGCCGATAGCACAGCTCGTCACTGCCGCCGGAAAGGTCGTTGCGCAGATCGCCCGGAGCGACATGACGAAGTTCGACGAGCTCGGTCTCAAGCGCGTGGAAATGTTCAGCTACAAGGCGGGTGACGGAACGACAATGTTGAATGGAATGCTGCACTTTCCTTCCAACTTCGATCCGTCAAGAAAGTATCCGCTGCTCGTCAGCGTCTACGGCGGCCCCAATACCAACGGTGCAACCGAGAACTTCACCCTTCCGAATCGACTCACCGAGCTCGGATTTCTGGTAGCCACCCTCGACTCACGAAGCGCCGACGGCCGCGGCAAGCATTTCCTCGACGCCATCTACGAGAAGCTCGGCATCGTCGAGATCGACGATCAGGCCGCGGGTGTGCGGGCGCTCGACGCACGCCCATACGTCGACCGCAATCGGGTCGGGATTTACGGCACGTCGTATGGCGGATACGCGTCGCTCATGTCATTGCTTCGCTACCCCGATCTCTTCGCTGCGGCATGCAGCATGTCGCCGCCGACGGACTGGCGCAACTACGACACCATCTACACCGAACGATATATGTGGATTCCGGAGGAAAACGCCGCGGGCTACGATGCGGCAAGCGCGATGACCTACGCCTCCCAGCTCAAGGGCCGGCTGATGCTCTACTACGGAACCGCCGACAACAACGTCCACAATTCGAACACCATGCAGATGATCTCCGCTCTCCAGAAGGCAGGCAAGAGCTTCGATGTGCAGGTCGGACCGGACCAGGGCCACTCCGCCCTCAACACGGAGCGGATGATGGAATTCTTCATCGATAATTTGCCGGCCAGAACAGACGTATCTGTCACCCGCCACTAGCCCAATCGGCGGTCGCCGTTTTTCTTCATTGGATCAATGGCGACCGCAGCAGCAGTACCCGCGAATGCCTCCGAATCGGAGGAGCTGAATCCCTTCCGCTGGATCATTCTGGCCGGGCTCATAACGGCGGCGATAATGGAGGTGCTCTACACCACCATCGTCAACGTCGCACTTCCCCAGATGGCCGGAAACCTGGGCGCTACGCTCGAGGAAATCGGTTGGGTTCTCACAGGCTACATACTATCGAACGTCGTCGTCCTCCCCATGACGGCGTTCCTCACTGAAACCTTCGGCCGGAAAAACTACCTCACGGCGTCGATCATCATCTTCGTCGTTGCGTCGTTTCTCTGCGGCACGTCCACCAGCCTCACCGAGATCGTCATCTGGCGGATCGTTCAGGGCGCCGGTGGCGCAGCCCTGCTTTCCACCGCCCAGGCCACGATCCGCCAGATCTTCCCGCGCGATCAGCAGGGCATGGTCCAGGCGATCTTCATACTCGGCATCATCGTCGCCCCCACGCTCGGGCCGACCCTGGGCGGCTGGATAACGGACAATTACAGCTGGAACTGGTGTTTCTTCATCAATATTCCGATTGGAATCGTCTCGGCGTTCCTTGTCAGCACCTTTCTCCACGACCCGCCCGGCAAGAGAGGCAGGGAAGGCGGGATCGATTTCGTCGGGATACTGCTGCTCATGGTCGGCGTGGGATCGTTGCAGTACGTCCTCGAGGAAGGCAATCGCAACGACTGGTTCTCGGATTCGCTAATCCTCCGCCTCTCGATCGTTTCCGGCGTCTGCCTGGCCGTGATGCTCTGGTGGGAGCTCTCGTCCCGGAACAAGCATCCCGTGGTCGATTTCAGAGTTCTCAAGAACCGGCAGCTGTCGGCGTCGATCTTCCTCTTCATCGCGCTCGGCTTTGGTCTCTACGGCGGAACCTTCATCTTCCCGCTCTTCACCCAGACCATACTCGGCCTCACACCGATGGACACCGGCCTCGCGCTGCTGCCCGGCGGAATCGCAACAGCCATTGCAGCGATCATCTGCGGCAAGCTCCTGAATGGAGCCAAGCCGCTGGTCGATGGCCGCATCCTTATAGTCATCGGCATCTCCATATTCACCGTCGCCATGTGGAAGCTGGGTCACCTGACGCCGCAGGCGGGCGAGGGTGATGTCCGATACGCACTCATCTATCGCGGCTTCGCCCTCGGCTTCCTCTTCACGCCGATCAATAACGTCGCCTACGGCGTTCTGGAGCCAAGCGAGGCGCAACAGGCTTCCGGCCTCATCAATCTGTCGCGCCAACTGGGTGGGTCATTCGGCATCGCGATTCTGAGCACTTATGTGACCACACATGCCCAGATGCACCGCGCCGATCTGATCACAAATCTGTATTCGACCAATCCAGAGCTGATTGCCCGCCAGCATAGCGTGATCGCCGGCCTCATGGCCCAGGGAATGCCGGCCGTCACCGCCGCCAGAACATGGTACGCCCTCCTCGAAGGCACCCTGCAGCGGCAGGCGTCCATGCTCAGCTACAACGACGCGTGGATCATGATCATGCTCACGTTCATCGTCGTCTCGCCCGCGGTGCTTCTCCTCAGGGCGCCCCGTCCGAGGAGCGGCCCAGCGCCCGACATGCACTAGCAGTTGCAGTTGCAGTTGTAGTTGTAGTTGCGGTCGGAGTTGCAGTCGCAGCAGGGGGCCCCGTCCACCCCCCATCGCCTCATCCTCAACGACGCCCGGAACCACCCGCCCGTCGTCCCCAGTCAGCGCCACGCTGCAGGACCAGAATCGATGGCACGCGAATGTGGGGCACGGATGCATCCGTGCCCTGTCACCTGAAATGCAATCGAACCCGGATCTCCGGATCGGCACAACCTCCAGAGCCATCCCGCCGTCCAAGAAGAGACAATGACGGCACCCGTAACCGACATCACATCCGCGCGCTCCGAGCGAGAGCTCGTTACCCGCGCCGGCTCAGGAGATCCAGCCGCACAGCGCGATCTCTACGACCGGCATGTGGATCGGGTGTATCGAGTGGCCTTCAGGCTGGCGGGCGATGATGACACTGCCCGCGACATAACGCAGGAAACGTTCATTCGCGCATTTGGAAGACTGGGAGAGTTCAGGCATGAATCAGCACTCGGCACGTGGCTGCACAGTATCGCGGTTTCCATCGCGCTTGGCGCGCTGCGCAAACGAACACGTATGGACAAGCGGCACGTGCCGCTCGACGCTGCTGCCGACGTCGGAGCCAGCGATAACCACGCGGACGTCGACCTCCGGGAGCAGTTACACGCGGCGATCGATGCCCTGCCAGATGGATATCGCACCGTGTTCGTGATGTACGAGATCGAGGGATTCAGCCATCAGGAAATTGCACGCACTCTTGGCGTCGCCGAAACGACATCCAAGGGACAGCTCTTCCGGGCGCGCGCAAAGCTGCGCGAATCGCTCAAGCATTTCGCGAGGGACAGGCAATGAACGACGACAATTACATTCACGGGCAGGATCCGGGCGATTCACCGGAGCCAGTGGTGAATGACGCCGATGACACCGAGCTCGACGCGCTGCTCGCCCGGTTCGGCGCGGACTACAATCGGCCACCCGACATCGTGCCGCGCGAAGAGATGTGGCACGAGATACGGGAGCGCGGCGAGCTCCATCGATCGATCCGCAGGCGGCCGATATGGGGCGTGCTCGTGGCCGCCGGCCTCCTGCTCGGCGTCGGCATCGGAATCGGTGTGGAAGTGCACTCACGCGTCGGCCCACACGCGAGTCCACTCGCGCAGAGCGCGCCGCCGAGTGTGCCGCAGGATTCGCATCAGGTGGCGGTAGCGGTGCCGCCGTCGCGCGAGGCAATCGGCGACACGGGCGACGGGACTGAAGCGCGGCGCCCGCAACCATTGCCGGTCGCGCCTCGCGTCGGTGCCGATCACGGAACGTATGCAACCGCCAACAGGGCGCCAGGATCGAGCGGGAATGCGCGCTCGCAAGCCTACGCGCTGGCAACGGTTCGCCATTTCACAGCCGTCGAGGCGTTGCTTACGTCTTACCAGACGGAACCGCACGACGCGCGGGGTGACGCCGAAATGGCGTCGTGGGCCCGTGCTCTGCTGTCGCAGACGCGCTTGCTGCTCGATTCGCCCGCCGCTGCCGATCCCGCGCGACAGAGACTCCTGCAGGACCTCGAGCTGGTGCTCGTTCAGATGACCCAACTGTCACCGGCGAACACGCCGATCGATCGAGAGATGATCGACGGGTCGGTTCGCCATTCCGATGTCATAACACGCCTTCGCACCGCAGTACCCGCGGGCGTGGCAACGCACCTACAATAAGGAAGAATTGACATGAAGTTCTACATACTTGGCGCGGTCGTAGCTTCGCTCTCGATTCCGGCGCCACAGGCATACGCGGCAGTTGCTGCGACGCATGATTCGTTCGCCCGCGGTCTCGTTGTATCCACGGTCGTCGGTCCGGCGACCGCCGATCCCGCTGACTCGCTGTATCGCAGTGCTCGCGATGCGCTCACCAGAGGCGACTATGATCGCGCGGCACAGCTGTTCCACGAAGTCGGTGTACGCTACCCGAAGTCGTCCCTGCTTCCGGACGCGATGTACTACGAGGCCTTCGCTCACTATCGTTCCGGCGGCGCCGCGTCGATGCGTACGGCGCACAGCATTCTTGCTAGCCTGCAACAGCGCTTCCCTGACTTTGGCCGACGCAGCGACGCCGCAACGCTCGCTACGCGTATATGTGGAGAGCTCGCGCAACAGGGCGACGCCACGTGTGCCGCGAGTATCGCGGCTCAGGCTTCCGGAACTGCTGCGAGCAGTTCCACCGCGCGCGGTACAGCCTCGACCAAGTGCGTCGACGAAGACGACGACGAGCGCGTCGCTGCCCTCAATGCGCTTCTTCAGATGGACGCGGATCGCGCGGAACCTATTCTCGAAAAGGTACTTGCACGCCGGGATGAGTGCTCCGCCTCGCTTCGCAGAAAGGCCGTATTCCTCGTGGCCCAGAAGCAGTCGCCACAAGCGGTGGACGTGTTGCTGCACGTAGCACAGACTGATCCCGATGCCGATGTGCGAGGTCAGGCTGTCTTCTGGTTGTCCCAGGTGCACAGTGACCGCGCCGTGAGTGTGCTGTCGGACATACTGCACAAGTCTTCTGACCAGGAGCTTCGTGACAAGGCGCTCTTCGCGCTCGGCCAGTCGAACGGCGAGCGTGGGACGAGCATTCTTCGGGAATACGCCTCCGATGCGTCCCAGCCAGTCGCGCTACGCAGCAAGGCGATCTTCTGGCTTGGCCAGCAGAAGGGCGGCGTGCCGAATGCGCAGTTTCTTCGCGACCTCTATGCAAAGCTCACGGACGACGATCTCAGGAACCAGACTCTCTTCGCAATTTCGCAGGGGTCGTCGCCGGATCGCGCCGAGTGGCTGCTGCAGCTTGCGCAGCGCGGTAATGAGAGCGTCGACAACAGAAAGCGTGCGCTCTTCCTCGCGGGGCAGGCGGGAGCGTCGATTTCCCAGCTGACCCGCCTGTATGATGCGCTTCCGCCAGGCGAGCTTCGCGAGCAGATGATCTTCGTCTTCTCGCAAAGCCGCGACCCAGCTGCGCTCGACAAGCTCATTTCCATCGCGCGCACCGACAAGGATACCGATTCGCGGAAAAAGGCCATCTTCTGGCTCGGTCAATCACACGATCCACGTGCAATCAAGGCCATCAGCGAGGTACTCGACAAGTGACAAGCAATTCGATTTTGGCCAGCGTGCGAACCGCGGTCGCACTAGCATTCGTCGCGACCGCGTCCCTCGCGGCGGCACCCATCGTGGCCGGTGCGCAGTCAGGTCAATCGATCGCAGACCGCGTTCACTCGGCACCTGATGGAACCGTGCGCTTTACGTTCCGCGCACGTCCCGATGTATGCGGGTCGGGTAATTCCGTGTATGTAGGCAACAACGGAAGTCGCAATACCTCCGGACAACGCAGTACCGCAGATGTGGAATGGGACGCGGACTGTGGCCGCGGTCCCGTTCGTATCGTGCTCGACGTACACGATCACTCGGTGACCGGCCTAAGGTCGTATGTCGGCGGTCGCTGGCGCACTGCGACTGGGGTTACCGACCTGGGCGATGTCGCGCCGCAGGCAGCCGCAGCTTACCTCGTTTCACTCGCCAGGCAGTCATCCGTCTCAGTCGGAAAGAAAGCCATCTTCCCGGCCACCCTCGGCGACAGCGTCGTTGTCTGGCCGCAGCTGATGCAGCTTGCGCGCGACGCGAGTGTACCGAGCGAGACCAGACGTGACGCCGTCTTCTGGCTCGGCCAGATGGCTGGCGAGACCGTTACGGCGAACCTCTCTCAGTTGGTTGCCGAGGACACCGTCGATCGCGCAGTCCGCGAGAGCGCCGTCTTCGCCCTGTCCCAGCAACCGCACGGTGAGGGAATTCCGGCACTGATTCGCGTTGCGCAGACCAATCGCGATCCGTCCGTGCGGAAAAAGGCGCTCTTCTGGCTCGGACAGTCGAACGATCCGCGGGCCCTTGCATTGTTCGAGAATATCCTGGCTGGCCCGGGTAAATCCGGGCGGCAATAGAACCATTTTGCGCGTCCTGACGTACATATTCCAGAGAGATACGCGGCACGAATGTGCCCGATCAAACCTACTCAAGGACGCGCGCGATGTTTTCGCTTAGCCGGTACGTACTCGGGGTCACGCTGGGTTTCGCAGTCGCGGTGTCCGCCGCACCCGCTGCACAAGCACAGCAATACTCCATAAAGAATATGATCAACTACAAGAAGCCATCCGAGTCGGAGCTGCGTAGCAAGCTGACTCGCGAACAGTTCGATGTTACGCAGAAGGCAGCTACAGAAACGCCGTTCCACAACGAATACTGGAATAACCACAAGCCCGGCATCTACGTCGATATTGTTTCGGGCGAGCCTTTGTTCAGCTCCACCGACAAGTTCGATTCTGGAACCGGTTGGCCGAGTTTCACCAAGCCTCTCGTACCTGCGAACATCAAGACCGACACCGACCATCTGCTTGGTTACGCCAGAACAGAAGTTCGCTCAGCGCACGCGAACTCTCATCTGGGCCATCTGTTCGATGATGGTCCCAAGCCGACCGGCAACCGTTACTGCATGAACTCGGCGTCGCTCCGCTTCGTTCCCGTGGATCAACTCCAGGCGCAGGGCTACGGCGAATACCTGGGTCTGTTCAAGAAGTAACGGACGCAGCGGATCTCTTCCGGGCCACGGATAGAATGCCAACGCCGTTATTCGGCACGCCGGCTCAGTAGCCCGCGCAAACCCGGAAGGGTAGGCGTGAGATTGAACTGAACCGGTGCTCGCGCGGGAACCGGCAGGGAGCGCTCTTTCCTCAGGACGCTCCCGCCGCGCGCTTCGGCGACCGAATCTCCACAGTGGTCTCGAGCTCGTCCAGCGTCTGCAATATCTTCTGACGCAAATCGGCGCCAAGGTTCGGGTTCGAATCGAGGAACGAGCGTACCGTCTTGGCCGCTTCGGCTGTCGTCTGGCCCCCGATAAAACCGCCCAGCCACGAGCCGATGAAGAAGATGCGTCGGTTGCGCTGCAACCATGGCAGTGTATCCAGCGCGGGCTTGAGATACTTGAGCGTGAGACCCTGCTGATCGATCTCGTTGAATGCCCCGAGGCTCGACGTTGCCCACTCCTCGTTGAGATTTGGATCGCTCAGATAGCGTGTGAAGTACTCGCGCTTGACGTTGGAGTCGGGCGTCGCTGCTCTGGCAATGAATGCATACCGCTTGCCCTCGCTCGTCGAGTCGCTCTTCGTTTCTGCAGCAAGCCTGCTCATCGCGGTGGGGGCACGCGCCGCGATGAGATGAGTAACGATCGCCCATCGCGTCGGCGCCTTGAGTGGTGCTCCTGCTGCAGTAGCGCTGTCGAGGAGATGATCCAGATACTCGAGGCCGGCCGGCGTGTGTGTTACCCGGATCAGTGCATCCAGATTGGGCTTTCGGATCTCGTACGGT
>DATNCZ010000539.1:0-11475 GCA_035553335.1 Gemmatimonadaceae bacterium | reverse complement strand
GTGGGGCGTGCTCACGTTCCAGGCATGGCTCGGCGCGACCGGTGCTCGTTAGGAAATCCTCTGCCGCGCTTTCGGCTACGTACGTGGTGGGCGTCGCGCTTGCCGTAATCGGACCGATGGTGCTGCCGGCGAACTATTATTTCGACACGGCGACGATACGAGACCACATGGAGACCGCGGTAACCGTCGCATACAACGACTCCTTCAACAATACGGCGCTTCTCTACCGCGGACTTGGCTTCGGGACGCTTTTCCCGCACGCGCTCGCCGGTCCCGTAAGCTTCACAGCCGTCTATCTCGCGGCCGTTTCTGCCGCCGGAATCGCACGGGTGAACTGGATCCCCTGGCTCTTCGCGCTCTTTGCCGCCTGGACCGTGCCTCTCGCTATTTACGACGGCACGTATTCGAAGGAGGTCATTGCGCTGCTTGTCACCGCGGCCATGGCTCGACTGTCGGGGTCCGGGCGCGGGGTCGCATTTGCCGCCGCGCTCGGGCTTGCGTACGCGATGCTCTTCAGGACGTACTGGGGCCTAGTGATCGTGCTGTGGCTGACCATGCTCATGGTCTGGAGGATGGGCGGCGGATGGGCACTGCGTCTCTTCGCGGCAATCGCGGTCATCGTCCCGTTGTCGCTGGCCGCGCACGAGTTCGCGGGTCTGTGGCTATCGGACGGCCGCACGGTGGTGGTTGAAGCGCGCGGGTTCGCGCCCGATCCCGCCACGATGTTTGTCAATCCGCTTCAGAATACATCGCCCGTCACCGATATCGTCAATACGGCGTCTGGTTGGCTGATGCTCGTTTTGCCCATCTCTCTGCTGTTGCTCGGCGGGCTTCAACACGTCGCATTCGGTGTCTTCCAACTGACCAACACCGCGCTGTTCGTGGCGACGCAACGACGAGCGAGCGGCGCGGGTGGCACGGACCTCCCGAAGCAGTGGCGGTTCGCAGCGGCCGCAACGTTCTGTGTCGCCTATTCGCTCGTCCAGGGAATGTTCGAGCCGGATTTCGGCTCGTTCGCGAAGCACGAGATCAACCTTCTTCCGATGTTCTTTTACATGCTCGTCCACGTTGCGCGAAATCGTGCTGAACCGGATATTTGCGCCGCGCACGCGGATGCGCGGCGATGAACCGCAGCGCGCTGCGCATTCTTCACGTTACGGAAGCGTTCGGTGGCGGAGTGTTCACCTCCTTGACCAAGCTTTCGAACGGCCTCGCGGCGCGTGGGCACGAGGTCCATCTCGCGTTCTCGCGGAGGCCCCAAACGCCTACCGACGTGGAAGCGCACGTTGCGACGGCAGTTCAACTGCACGAAATAGAGCTCGCACGCGCGATAGATCCCTTCGCGGATCTGCGCGGACTGCTGGCGTTGCGGCGCCTGATGAAGTCTATCGATCCGGACATCGTGCATTTGCATTCATCGAAGGCGGGAGTGCTGGGACGCATCGTCGCCCGGTCGACGCGACGGGAACGGACGACTTTCTACTCGCCTCGAGGCCTGTCGTTCCTGCAGGAGGATCATTCGCCGCGCGCCCGGAAGGTGTATCAGGCGATCGAGTGGGCGGCGGCGCGTCTCGGTGGAACGATCGTCGCCTGTTCCGCGAGCGAGCGTGAACTTATCGAACAACGGATCAAGCCTCGCGATGTGGCACTCGTCGAAAATGCCGTTGACGTGGAATCGATCCTGCCGGCACATTCGCATGGCGACAGCACGGTCAGGATCGGGATAGTCGGGCGCATCACGTATGCGCGAAACGCCGACTTGTTCGCCGAAATGAGTCGGCGGTTGAGTGGCCCCGACGTGCAGTTCCGGTGGATCGGCGGTGGCGACGAACACGTCCGGACGGCATTGATCGACGCAGGCGTGATCGTGACGAATTGGATGCCGCGTGCGGAGGCGCTGGCGGCAATGCGCTGGCTCGACATTTATCTGCATCCATCGCGCTGGGAAGGCATGCCGGTCGCATTGATCGAAGCGCAAGTGTGCGGATTGCCGGCGGTGGTAACCGACGTTGTCGGTAACCGAGACGTGGTGACTGATGGCGAGACAGGATATCTCTGTCGATCGCCCGAGCAGATCGTCGCGCGCCTCGGAGAATTGCTGCGTGATCCCGAGTTGCGTATCCGAATGGGAGCGCGTGCCCGCGAGCTGGCGGTGCCACGCTTCAATGTCGATCGCCTAGTGGGCGAGATGGTCGCAGTTTACGTGCGTGCGCTCGATTCTGCTGCGCAAGCAGGAGCGTGATGTCGACGTCGTTGCGCGATCGTGATGGAGTAGACTGGTTCGCCACGTCGCGTGTCCGCATTTGAATGCGGCGTCGCACGACTCAAAGCGATCGTCCTTGGCGTGCCTGCAACCGACGCTCCCGAGCTCCCTGCCATATCGCCGGTGCCGCCGCGTGCCGCTCTTACCGCATGGCTGGCCTGTCTGTTATTGCTCATCGCAAGCCTCGTCGTCACCTCCGGATGGCATCCGGACCCGGGCGCCTACGTCACGCGTGCGGGACGAGAGCTCGTACCCGGTTCGCCGGCAACCGTGCAGCCTCGGGTGCGCGGCGACGTCATCGAAGTCGCCAAAACGGACAATCGGCCGATCGTCCTCAACCTAGGGATTCGGCCGTTCCGGACCGCCGGTTCGGATTACGTCATGGTGGATACATCGCCGCTTCCCGTTGGCACTGAGCTGGCCCTGCTGTGGATCCGGCGATCAGATCCGGGTCATGTCCAGGAGCAGGTTCTAAAGCTCGATCGCGATCATGTCGTACCGACGCTGCTCGACGGCAATCCCGAATGGCGCGGGGAAATTACCTCCGTCGCGATTGGCATCAAGAGCCCGTCGGATACGCCCGTGCTCATCGGAGAAGTTCGACTGCGGCCCGAGAGTCCGCGTGTGGTGCTGGCGGACATGCTGCGCGACTGGAAGTACTTCGGTGGCTGGGACGGCCGTTCCATCAATGTCGCGTTCGGCGGCCGGGACGAGCAGCGCATATATCTTCCCCCGCTCGTGGCGCTTGCGGCGTTCCTTGTCGCCTGCACGATGGGGCTAGTCGCGCGCCGTCGACGCCGTCGCGCGGCAGTCGCATGGATAGTGATCCCCATCGTTGCAAGTTGGATGTTGCTGGATCTTCGCTGGCAAAGACAACTCATACTGCAAGCGGGGGAGACGCGCGCCGCGTTCGCAGGCAAGACGCTCGCCGAACGCCACGCGACGATGGAGAATCCGTCGTTCTTCGAGTTCGTTGAGGCCGCGCTAAGTCAACTACCCGCGAAACCAGTCCGTATTTTCGCCACTTCCGATTTCGACTACTTCAGGCTGCGAGCCGGGTACTACCTGTACCCGCACAACGTGCTGGCGTTCGATTGGGCGGACCCCGGCATTCTTCGCAGCGGCGACTATTTGTTGATGTTCGCAAAGAGCGACGTGAGATTCGACGAGTCCGCCGCCATGTTGGTCTGGAGCGATGGACGTCGATTGCCAGCGCGCGCCCTGGTCAAGGGGAGCGGACAAGGGCTCTATCAAATCCGCTGATGGAAATCTTCGTGCTCGGCGTTGCGCTTTTGCTGCCATGGGCTGTGGGAGCCGTTTGGCTTCACGCGCTCCAGTCGGGGTCCCCCCGCACACCGCTGCTGCAGCCGATTGCCTACGGACATTTAGGTGGAATTCTCGTCTTGACCCTGCTGATGCGCGCAATGAGCGCCATCGGCGTCCGTTGGTCGTTCATGACGTTGAGTTTGATCCTTGTTGCGCTCCTCGTCGCCGGTATTGCAATCGGGTCTAGGCTCGGCCACAAGCTCAAATCGGGCGACCCTCGGCCGGTCGCGCACATCGATCCGTTTCCGTGGCGCTGGCTCGGGATCATGGCCGCGATTCTTCTCGTGTTTCGGATGGGCAACCTCGCGTATGAAGTCCTGCTGCAGCCCATTTATCCGTGGGACGCCTGGACGCAATGGGCGACCAAGGCAAAAGTGTGGAGTGCGCTGCACACGATGGCGCCTTTCATCGATTACAGCCAGTGGCTGGCCCGGCAACCCGGCTACGTGGATACCGCTTCGCATTACCCTGCGACCGTCCCGTTGATGCAAGCCTGGATGTCTCTCGCGCTGGGGCGTTTCGATGATGCGCTGATCAACCTGCCCTGGCTCACACTCTGCGTGGCACTTGCGGCCGGGATATATGCACAGGCGCGCGCACTGCGGGTAGCAGCGTCGTGGGCGATGTTCATCACCTACGCGGCCCTGTCGTTGCCGATGCTCGACACTCATGTGGCGCTTGCCGGGTACGCCGATCTCTACGTCGGTGCGGTTTTTGCGCTTGCCGTGATGTCACTGTTGCGCTGGGAGCGCAGTCGGGAGGGGATTCAGCTTGTCTATCTGGTCATCTCGATCGCATTGCTGCCGACGCTCAAAGTCCCGGGCGTTGTCTGGGCCGCGACGCTGCTCCTGGGCTTGCTCGTAGCCGCTTTCGGCCGCACGCGCGGCAGAGTCGCAGCCATCACCTTGTCGATCGCCGCCGCAACCGCGGTGAGCGTGGTAGCACTCTTTCGCGGCAAGCTCGTTTCGGTTACGGGCCAGGCGCAGGGCGAAGTTGTCCAGCCGCTCTTTGACAACCTCTTCCTGTTCGACAACTGGCACCTGCTCTGGTACGTGTTGCCGATTGCATTGGCCATCGGGTGGCGAGACGCAATCCACCGCAGCCGTGGAACGAGCGCCACACTGGTCGCCGGATTTGTGTTTCTGTGGGCGACGTTTGCGTTGACGCGCGCGGGAAACTGGGTGGCCGACTACAGCACCGTCAATCGCGCCCTGTTGCATATCGCGCCTGCGGCGCTGGTGTTCGGGGCGGTCCTCGTCTGGGAATGGGCGATTCGACGGGAGGTGGTGAGTCCGATCGTCGAGCTCCCGATTGGCGACCAACCGTACGCCGCGGCCAGTATCAGTAAGCCCGTGGGCCCTTGAGTCTGAAGACGGTCATCAGGACGATGAAAAGATCGAATCCCAGCGACCAGTTTTCCATGTAGTAGAGGTCATGCTGCACCCGCATTTCCATCTTCCACAGTTCATCAGTCTCGCCACGCCAGCCACACACCTGCGCCCATCCTGTAATACCGGGCTTAATCCAGCTTCTCAATACATACTTGGGTATCTTCTCGCGGTAAAAATCATCCATCCAGGATGCATGCGGGCGCGGCCCGACGATCGACATGTCGCCCGCGAGAACGTTGATGAACTGGGGGAGCTCGTCCAGGCTCGTCTTGCGCATCCAGGCACCAAAACGAGTGACCCGCGGGTCATCGCGTCGCGCCTGCGGCATGGATGAAACAGACAACTCGTCGTGAACGGTCATCGACCTGAATTTCCAGATGGCGATCGGCCGGTTGTCGATTCCACCCCGGCGCTGCTTGAACAGCACCGGCCCAGGCGACGAAACTTTAACGGCGACCGCCAACAGCAGCAACAGCGGCCAAATCAGCGTCAGTACGACGAGGGCGATAACCTTGTCCTCGATCCACTTGAGCGCACCGTTGAATCCGGCAAGAGGAGGTTCGGTCAGATTGACGACAGGAAGCCCGACCACCTCCGTCACCGAGTGGTTGAGGAGCCGGAATCCGAAGATATCGGGAACGAATCGGACCTTGACCCCGTGCGCCGATAGCGATGCGAGCAGCATTCCGACGCGTTCCTCGGCGCGTAACGGAAGCGCAATCCACACCTGGTCGATAGATCCTTCCCGAAGGAATCGGGGCACGTCGTCGATCGTTCCACGCACCGGCACCCGCTCGATGGTCGTCCCGGCGAGATTCGCTGCATCGTCGAAGAAGGCGACCACGCGCACGCCGGCCTCGGGGTAGCGGGCAAAACGAGCCGCGATTTCCATTCCGAGACGGCCTGCTCCCGCGATGACGACCTTGGCGACAAAGACCCCGCGACGGTAGAAGGCGCGCAGTACATGCATTGCGATCAGCCGGTACAGCAGAAGCCCGGCGAATGACGTTATGCTCCAGACACCGAGCCACGTACGCGAGAATTCGGAACCCGTCTTGGTCGCATAGAGCAGCAGGACAAGTGCGATGACAATCCCCGACCAGCCGGCAACGAGGCGACCCAATACGCGGCGCAGGCCTTCGTCGGGACGCCAATGGTAGGCGTCGAATGCCCCGAGCAGCAGAATCGCCAGTGCGAATACGGCGAGGATCGCAATACGGTAGTTCACGGGAAGATCGAGGTTCCCGAAGCGCAGGAAGTAACTGAGCAGTCCCGCGAACGCGACCACGAACGGATCGAAAACCTTGAGGACGGCCGCAAGTCGATTCACGTCTCACCAGCCATATCGGAACGTCGGAAACGGTTCAACGACCCGCCATGACCCGGCGCGCGGACGCGCGCACGGAAAATGCCGCTACAATGCCACCGCAAAAACATTCGCGCTATTACATCCTGGCCAAATGACGTCTGAAATACTCGATCTGGCAGCGATTGCTCGTATCCTGAGGCGCTGGCGCCATATGATTGGAGCAGGCGCGCTCGCGGGAGCCGTTATCGCCGGCGCTGCTGCGACATGGTTCGTGAAATATCAAAGCGAAGGAATCTATACGCTGGGCATCGTTACGGCGGTGGAGAATCGCGCCGCACCGTCGCAATTTCCAAAACTCTACCAGTTCAGCAAGGGTATCGGGATTCAGGATCTGAAGACCGAGTATCCGCGCCTCGACAGCGAACATTTTCGTCAGTACATGGACCGGCGCCACGTCGAGCAGAACCGGACGTTAGTCAGAACGCTGGCGCTCCTCGAATCCACGCAATCGCGCTCGGAAGTGGTCTCGCCGCTGTACGGTTCGACACGCGAAGACCTGCGCGAGCTGGGGGAACAGTCCAAGCCAGCGGAAAATCTTGCGATCGCGCTGCATATTTCGCTGGCCTCGCGTAGCCCTGCAGAAGCGACCAGCGCGGCAAACCTGGTCGGCGAGTTCGTCGGCGAAACGCTGTTCGCATCGCAAGCGGCAAGGCTGATTACGAAACGACTGGAACAGTACGAGAATCAGCAGCTCGGATACGAGAACGAGCTGATCAAGGCCCGCTTCACAATCGACACGACGAAAGACAAGATAACCGCGCTGCAAACGGTACGCCGCGAGTTTCCCGACGCGATCGGCAACGCGACTCGACAAGTCGTCTCGATCGCCGACGGTGGTGCCCGGTACCTTTCGCCGGGCGCACAACTTGTCGGAATGGAATCGACCGTTGCCGATTTGCGCCAGGAGATTGCCGTGAACGAGCGGGCGCAGAACGTTGCCCGCATGCTCGCCGGGTACTATGGCAAGGCCCGGCAAATCGCGCACGAAAGCCCGTCCAGCAGCGATCTGCTCGGGGCGCTCGAGAAGTCGATCGACACGTTGTTTGTCTCCCAGGCACCCGACTCCGAAGCACGTGAAGCCCGAAATGATGCGCTGTTGGATCTTTATGCATTGCGTGCGTTGCGAGAACAGGGCTTGCGATTCGTATCCGGACCTACCGACGCCTGGCGCGATAGCAGTCGAATCTGGAAATTTGCGCTCGCGGGTGCGGCGCTGGGAGCGCTGTTGGTCGCGCTTTCGGTACTGCTCCTGCGGGCGACGCGCGATACGACACTTGAATGAATCGGTCCAGCCTTCGCTAATCGCGTGCCACGCGTCGCAAGTCTGCCTCGACCATTCCGACAATCAGCTCCTCGAGAGACGTGCGCGCCGTCCATCCGAGGCGCGCGCGTGCTTTCACCGGATTGCCGCGCAGCACGTCCACTTCCGCGGGACGAAAGAATTCGCGGTCGATCACGATGAAAGGCTCGGGCTCGAGGCCCACGTGCCGGAACGCAATCCTGCACATGTCTCGAACGCTCGTGGACGTACCGGAGGCGATCACGTAATCGTCGGGTTGGTCCTGATTCAGCATTAGCCACATCGCCTCGACGTAGTCGCCCGCAAAGCCCCAGTCGCGCTTGGCGTCAACGTTGCCAAGCCGTAGCTCCTTCGACTTGCCGAGCTTGATTCGCGCGACGGCGTCCGTCACCTTCCTGCTGACGAACTCGATGCCGCGTAGCGGGGACTCGTGATTGAAGAGAATCCCGCTCGATGCGTGCATGCCGAAGCTTTCGCGGTAGTTGACCGTCGACCAGTGCGCGAACAGCTTCGCGACCCCGTACGGGCTGCGGGGATGGAACGGCGTTTTCTCGTCCTGCTGTTCCGCCTGGATCAGTCCGAACATTTCGCTCGTCGAAGCCTGATAGAAGCGCACCTTTGGATCGTGTATCCGGATGGCCTCGAGCACGTTCAGCGCCCCAATGCCCGTCACTCCCGCGGTAAGCAGCGGCTGACGCCACGAGGTTGCGACAAAGCTCTGCGCCGCCAGGTTGTAGACCTCGTCAGGTGCGCTGGTCTCGAGCGCGCGGATGATCGACGTCATGTCGGTCAGGTCGCCGTCTATCAATGTCACGTCCGCGGTGACGCCCAGCTCATGCAGTCGCCATAGCGTGCTCGTGCTTCGTCTCGCGAGCAGGCCGAAAACGCGATAGCCCTTGGTCAGCAGCAGTTTCGCGAGATAGGCGCCATCTTGGCCGGTGACGCCGGTGATCAGGGCCGATCGGCTCATTCGTGGGTCTCGCTTTCCCAATAGTCGAGCATCGCCGCGAGCGACTCGTCGAGCGGCGTCGCGGCTGCCCACCCGGTATCGCGTTGTATCTTCGATGCGTCACCGCACATCCGGCGCTGTTCGGCGTTGCGCAGCCGTGCGGCATCGGTTCGAATGGAGACTTCGACGCCCGCCAGGTGCGCCAGGCGCCCCAGAACGAAACGAATGGACCGTTCCTGGCCCGAACACACGTTGTAGATCTCACCTGTCGATCCGGCATCGAGCAATGCGAAATAGGCAAGGACGACATCGCGAACGTCGGTAAAGTCGCGCGTAACGTCGACATCACCGGCGACGACGAACGAATCGCGCTTGCCGCGCTTGATCGCGGCAATCTGGCTTGCGAAATCCGACACGACGAACCTGGCGCTCTGCCCCCGGCCGATATGATTGAAGGGACGCGCCAATACGATGTTCATCCCTTCGGTCATCGTCCATTGACGGCACAGCGCTTCGGCGGCGAGCTTGCTGACCGAATAGGGGTTGCGCGGCGCGGGCGGATGCGATTCCGTCACCGGCAGGTCGGCTTCATCGACCCGTCCGTAGACGTCACCGGTACCCACATAGAGCATTCGTCCGCGAAAGGCGACACCGCGCAAAGCCTGCAATAGGTTGAGCGTCCCGACAATGTTGACCTCGAGCGTCGCCCCCGGGTCGCGAAATGCGTCGGGAACGGAGCTCTGTGCAGCCAGGTGAATGACGGCATCGGGTGGAGCATCCGCCACGAGCGCATTGATCGCGTCGCGATCGCGCACATCCAGCGTCTCCGGCGTCGCGACCAGTTGCCAGCCCGTCGACACGGCGTTACCAGACACCATGTCGGCAAGTGTCTTGCCGACAAACCCGTGCCGTCCCGTTACCAGCAAACGCTGCACGCGACTCCTTTCGCCCTGGTGCCCGTCTCGGCAAAGCGTCGCCGACGAAGATGTGGCCGAAGTATAGCCGCGCGCAACGGTGCGAAGCCGCGACCTTCTCTCGACGCGTAAAATGCGACGGTGAACGTTGCCCTGGCTGCATCGCATGACGGATGGCGCTAGCCCGATTGCTGCCTCGTCGGCATCTCGGGCATCGCCGAGCAGGGACGACGCGAATCGTCGCGACGCCAGCTACACCCCGTACAGCACGCATCGCGGCGACGCTCTTCGCGCCGCCCTCGTCGGCCTGTCGGTCTCGCTCGTCTGCATCGTCGCTTACCTCGTCACGACGGTCCCCGGTGCATGGTTTCCGCGAGCGTCTGCAAGGGCGTGGAACGTAACGAACTTGAGCCTCGTCCGCGGCACCGGCCGCATCATCGACAACCAGCTCGTCGTATCGGCGCCCGATGCCACCGGCATCACGCTCGTATCGGTGACATCCAGCCTGAGCTCGTCCGATTATCCGGGCATCGCGTGGACGGTCGCGGATCTTCGCGAAGACGCCCAAGTGCGCCTTCTCTGGCGCAGCGATTTCAATCCGGGCAAGCTGAATTCGGTGCCGATCAGCGTCAGCTCTGGCCACGCCGCGCTGGTCCTGATGGCGAAGAATTCCGAATGGGTCGGCACCATCACGGGACTCGCCCTCGCGATATTCGGCCCCATCGCGCAACCGATCCTGGTCGGCCCTGTCGTCGCGAAGCCTATGGGAGCGATCGAAATCGTTCGCGACCGGCTCCGCGAGTGGTTCGCATTCGAACCATGGACTCGCGCTTCGATAAATACGATCACCGGCGGCGCGGATCCCCAAGCGATTGCGTTGCCGGCGGTAGTGGCGCTCGTCGTCGCTTTGAGCGGCATCGCGACCTTCTTCATTCGACGCTGGCGGTCCCGAACGTTCGGCGTGGCGTTGCCCGGTCTCCTGGCCGGGTTTTTCCTCGCCGGCTGGCTCGTGCTCGATGCGCGCTGGACGTGGAATCTGCTGCGCCAGGAGCATGCGACGGCGGCGCAGTACGGTGGCAAGGATTTGCGCCACAAGCATCTGGCCGGTGAAGACGCGCCGCTCTTCGCATTCATCCAGAAGGCGCTTGCGGTGATGCCGAGCACCCCGGTGCGAGTGTTCATCGCGGCCGATGCCGATTATTTCCGCGGGCGTGCGGCTTATCATCTGTACCCGCACAGCGTCTACTTCAATCCGCGCGATAGCGCGCTTCCGCCAGCGTCAGCGTTTCATCCCGGCGACTGGCTGCTCGTGTTCCAGCGCCACGCGATTCAGTTCGACAGGACGCAGGGCAAGATTCGCTGGGAGGGTAACCAGACGGTGAACGCCGAGCTCAAATTGCTCGAGCCGGGCGCTGCGCTTTTCGTGATCCGCTGATATGGACGTGATTGCACTCTGGATCGGATGGCTGCTGGCATGGGGGCTCGGCATCGCCGCGCTCCTTGCGCTATACCGGCCATCGACAGCGATCGCACGTCCCGGCGAAATCGCCTTCATCGCCGGCTGCGGGTGGTTTGTCGGACAGTTTTTCGTGACGCTGTGGATGCGGCTTCTCGCGATTGCGCACGTTCCATTCGGCATCGTCGCGATCGGCGTGCCGCTCGTGGCACTCGCGGCACTAGCCGCGTGGATCGCATGGCGGCGCCACGATCAGGTGTCGCCGCGTGACATGAAGGCAGCGCTTCGCGTGACGCCGAGTGTCGACCTCGCCAACGAGCACCGCGTGCTCTGGTTCGCGCTCCTCGGCTGGCTCGCGCTTCGGTTTGGCTTGCTGCTGATCGAAGTGCTGCGGCGCCCGCTTTATCCATGGGACGCATGGACGCAGTGGGCGACGAAAGCCCGCGTCTGGTACGACTTGCGAACGATCGTCCCGTTCGGCGGTGAATCGGCGTGGCTCGCGGCGCC
>DATNCZ010000538.1:0-4447 GCA_035553335.1 Gemmatimonadaceae bacterium | reverse complement strand
GGACAACTGCGAGCAGGTGATCGACACCTGTGCGCAGTTGGCGAGTGCGATTCTGAAGGCGGCGCCGGAGGTGCGCATGCTGGCGACGAGCCGCATCGCACTGCGCGTGCCGGGCGAGCAGACCTACGTGGTGCAGCCGCTTCCGGTGCCGACGAAGAACCAGAGTCTGGCGGCGCTCGCGAAGTCGACTGCGGTGCAGCTCTTCGTGGAGCGGGCGAAGCTGCACAAGCCGGCGTTTGCCTTGACCGAGAAGGAGGCGCCGGCGGTGGCGGACCTCGTTTACCGCCTCGAAGGCATTCCGCTCGCACTCGAGCTCGCTGCGGCGCGGGTGCGTTCGCTGTCGGTGGCGGACATCAACAAGCGGCTCAATGACCGCTACAAGCTTCTCACGGGCGGCGATCGGACGCTGCAGGCGAGGCAGCAGACGCTGCGGGCGCTGGTGGACTGGTCGTACGACTTGCTGGAGGAGAACGAGCAGGTGCTCCTCGCGCGGCTCTCCGTCTTCGCCGGCGGTTTTGGGCTGGAGGCGGCGGAGACCATCTGCGGCGCGGAGCCGCTCGATGCGATGGACGTGCTGGACCTGATCACCTCGCTGGTGGAGAAGTCGCTGTTGCGCGTCGAGGAGCACGACGACGGCGCGCGCTACCGCATGCTGGAGACCATCCGCGAGTACTCCAACGAGAAGCTCGCGCTGAGAGACGAGCTCACCGACACCCGCATCGCACACTGCGAGCATTTCCTCCAGGTCGCCCAGGACGGAAGCCACGGCATGGACGGGCCCGACGAGGCGCAGTGGATCAGGGCCCTCGAGCTCGCCAACGACGACATGCGCGCAGCGATATCGCACGCGCTTGCGGGCGGCGGCGACGCGATCAATTCGATAAGGTTCGAAGTCAGGCTGATGGGCTTCTGGCTGCTGCGCGGCTACGTCACCGAAGGCCGCAGCTACGTGCGCGCGTCGCTTGCGCACCCTGCCGTGCAGGCGAGCGAAGTCGCGCAGGGGCACGCGCTCTACGTCGGCGCGGCGCTCGCCGACAGCCAGGGCTTGAACGCCGAGGCGCAGAAGATGCTCGACGAGTGTCTCGCGCTCCGGCGCAAGCTCGACAATCCGTTCGACCTGGCGGCGACACTGTCGACGCGGTCGCTCGTGCTGCTGCATGCGGGGCACGCCGACGAGGCGCGCACCGACGAAAGCGAGGCGGTGAAGATCTTCCGCGAGATCGAACATCGCGTCGGTGAAGCGATGGCGCTGCTCCACCTCGGGCAGATCGAGGTTTACGCGCAGAACGATGCCGACGCGCGGCGTCACCTGGAAGAAGCGATCACGCTCGCGCGCGACATCGGATATGCGGAAGTCGAGGCCGAATGCGAGTTGACGCTGGGCCAGCTCGCGCTGTACGCCGGCGACGCCGCCGACGCCGTGGCGCGCTTCGAGCGATCGCTCGAGGTGTGCAACGAGTCGGAAGACAAGCGCAACGAGGCAGTGGCGACGTGGTGGCTCGGCCAGGTGAGCCTGCGTGCGGGCGAGTTCGACGATGCGCGCGCGCGGCTCACCGCGTCCCTGCGCGCATTCCAGGCATTCGAAATGATCCCCGAGCTGATCGGCTGTCTCGAGGATTTCGCCGAGCTGCTGGCCAAGACAGACGATGTCGAGACCGCGGTCGATCTGATGGGCGCCGCGGCGTCGCTACGCGAGCGCCTTGCCCTCACGCGCTCGCCGCGCGCGGAAGGGCGCTGGCAGTGGGCGATCGCGCATGCGCGCGAGCTCGCCGGCGCGGCGCCGTTCGAGGTGGCGTTTGCGCGCGGACGCGAGCGGACGACCGAGGAAGCCGTCGCCTGCGCGCTCGAATCGGCGTTGCCGGAGCCCGTCGCGGCCTGAAAAAAGAAGCGGCCCCGCAGGGCCGCTTCGATTACGTGACGGTCGGATCGGTCAGAAGCTGCCTTTCACAAAGCCGTCGCCAATGTCGTAGACCGTCGTGAAGTAGTCGACTTGGGGGATTCCGGTCACTGGATCGATCCCCACCGCCATCCACCCCTGGTTCACGACGCACATGTGAACCTGCTGCAGGTAATACGGGCTAGTCGAATCGGTGTCGATCGGCAGCGGTGTGCTCATCACGTAGACCCCGCCAGTATGCGCGGCCTTGGTTGTCATTCCATCGCCGCGCACCACCGTCAGCGTGTATTGCCCGCCTGCTACCGACACACCCGTTACGCTCATCCGCTCGGTACCGATGACGATCGGGAATGGCGCGGCTGGCGATGCGGTGACCGGCATCGTCGCCGACGGGTAGCCTGCGGGCACCGTCGGCGGCACGTCGACCACGATGGACGTCTGCGCGTTGTCGATCGCGGCATCAAGTGAGCCGTAGGGCGCCGGCAGATCCTTGCTGGCGCAGGTAAGCGCCGGGACGTAGACCGGCAGCGGGCCGGATCCGCCCGACACCGTGCCATCCCCGGAAGTCTGCCACGCGACATAAGTCGTACGCTTCAGGACCGGCCAGCCGTACGTCGTCGTGTCGGTGTTGCTCGGAGGATTGAGCGGATTGGCGGCATCCACCGTCTTCCACGTCATCGTGTACGTGAACGCAGGAAGCTGCGAAGTGCTGGTGTCCCACGCGAGGTGCACGGTGTTGTCCTCGCCGGTAATCGGATCCGGCGTCAGAATCGAGTTCGTGAACGTGTAGAGCAGTGGCACGCACGCGAGCCCGTCCTTGTTCCAGTAGCCGCGCTCGCCGGCCGCGTAGCCCGGAACGCTGGGATCCGTCACGTTGACATTCGGATCGGAGAACTTGAATGGAGGATTCGGATTGCAGTTGAGTACGCCGTTGAAGACCTTGAAACTTGCCGACGTGGCGTCGGAGTAGTTCGTCGCGGTCGCGCCGATCGTGTAGGTTCCGACGTTAGCGGGGGCGGTGAAATTGAATACCGCGCTACCGTAGCCCGCGTCAGTTGAGGTCGCGTCAGTTGAAACAGTCAGCGGCGCTCCGACTTTGCTGCCCGTGCTGTCGTAAACCTGTGCCGTGACGGGTACACCACCCACGACGGTGCCGGGGTTGCTGCACGAGGTCGCCTTAACCGTTGCGCTGTCCGGATTGCCAGCCTGGACGTTCGACGGCTGCACCGTGAACGCCAGGCCATTGATGCAGACCGTGACGGTGGTCGAGATCGGCGGATAACCGGTTGGGCCAGTAGCGTTGATCGTATACGTTCCCGCGGCGAGGCCCGACGTCGAGAACGTGAATCCGGTCTGCCCGTTCGTGCCGGTCGTCCCGCCCGAGCTCTGGCTTCCCATCGTTGCTGTGACGGTGACGCCCGACGCGGGCGCGCCGCAGGACGTCGCCTGCACCGTCCCGGTGATCGACGTTCCGGCCGAAATCGTGCCGGTCGGGAGCGATCCGAAGGCGAGCGAACTGTTGGCATTGACGCCGGTCGACGGCGTCGAGGTCAGCAGGAACGTATCGCCCGAGAACGACGACCCCGTCCACGCCATCGTCTGCGGGGCACCCGGCCACGCGGTCGCCGTGCAGCCGACCGTGCCGGTGTTTATGTTGAGGTAGGCGACGAGGGTGAACGACCCCTGCGGCTTGAGCGGCGACATGTTCGAGAGCGTGATGACGCCCCCTGGCGTCCAGTTCAGTTGCCCGTTCCAGCTCGTCGAAACCGGTACCGAATGGTCGCCGGTGTCGAAGGTGTAACCCGCCGGGAGCGTGATTTGCAGCGAATTGATGTTCGAATTGCCGTTTGGCGTCTGGTTGGTGACCGTCAGCGTGACCTTGACGTTCGTCGACGTGGTGAACGACGACGGCGCCGCCCCGACGCTCCACTGCTTCACTGGTGCGGCGCTCGCCGCTCCGCCGAACGCAAGCGATGCGGCCGCCAGCAGAAACACGGCCCAATTGCGGATGCAATCCATTGCACTCCCTTTCTTGTTCGATGTGCGATGCCTGACCGCGATGGCCAAGCGTCGTTTAGTCGGAATCGTTGCGATCGAGACTCAATCGAGAGCGACACGGTACTCCCGTTTTGCATTTCTGACACGATCATTTCGGCGATCATTCCCGTGCCCGAATGCGGAATATTCGTACGTCATAACGCGCGTGACCGTGCCGAATGGAGGACGTGTTCCCGAGTTGTCGCGCACAACTGCGGTTTCGCGTGGGAGGGGGCGCGGCTGCGAACGCAAGGGCATGACTTCAAAGCGTATTATGGTTTCGCCCGGAAGGGTCGCCGTACCGCCGGGCGCGAGTGCAGGAGATTCGACGAACGACGCTTTTGCAACGTTCGCTGCGGCACAGCAGACGATGACCCGAGTAGCGCAGCTGCCACCATGACCGAGCCCGTAACTGCGACGTTTCTGTTTACCGACATCGAGGGGAGTACGTCGTTGTGGGAGGGGCAGCCGGAGGCGATGGCGGCGGCGGTGGCGCGGCACGACGCGGTGCTG
>DATNCZ010000537.1:0-2613 GCA_035553335.1 Gemmatimonadaceae bacterium | reverse complement strand
CATCGCAAGGCGGTCCGCCTCGCGGAATGGGAGCGGTTTCAGAAACACGACGTTGATGAGCGAGAACATCGCGGTGTTCGCGCCGATACCGAGGCCGAGAGTCAGGACGGCGACGATGGTGAGAATCGGCCGGCGTGTGAGCGAGCGTGTCGAATAGGCAAACAGTCGCACGGCATCACGGAAGAGTGCGCGCGAAAGATCCATGGCGAATAGGGCTAGGGCAGAGGCACGGTCGTTTTGAAGGATACGACCTATACCATGGTGCAGGGTCAAGCCCCGTGCACCCTCATCAGGCGGATTGGTAGAGCGCGCAGAAGGTCCGACGGCATTGTCGGTGTGCTCGCGCGATGAGTGGAGCGGTCCCCGTCCCTAGCCCGGTTGTTTCTGTCTAGCTCTCACCATTCGACTCGGGCGCCTCCGGTACGAGATGCTGACCGAATGCGTTTGCGCGGACACGACGGCGCGTTTCCGCCGATCGCGCTCGAATCGTTTCACGCTCACGTTCCTGATAGACCTCGCGCCGCGTCTCCGACTTCTTGTGCCCGGTTTGGTCGTTGAGTACGCGCTCGTCCTTCTCGTAATCCTCATAAACGTCGGTCGCGCGACGCCGGATGCCGTACCAGCCGCGGCCCGGGATGACATCCACCTTGGCAATTCGCTCGAGTGCATGGAAATGGTCATTGAGCGTCCGGTCGTCCATCGGCGACTTCGCGACTGAGAGCTTCGCCCGGCGAGTAGGTGTTCCGACGGTCTTTCTTCGCGGGACGCGGCTCGGCGCGACGTCATAGCAGAGCCGCCCGGCCGGAAACATCGGATAATCTTCGCGCAGCTCTTCCTGGTACGCCTCTTCGAGATCGCGAAGGTAGCCCGCGAGTGCGCGATCGATCGCACCTCGTTCTTCGGGAGTCAGATCGCGAACGACGCCGAGCTTCTTGCCCGACCCGTGCACCACGACTCGCCCGAGCTTGAACGCACCAATCTCCGAGAGATCGACGTCGCTACGCATCAAGCGCCTCACCTGTCCGAGGCGTGCCTCGGCCCCGAGTTCCAACGCGAGAGCGATTCGCGGATCGACGTCGGGATGGTTCAGCGTGGCGAAGATGCGGCGAATCTCCTCTTCGCTATGGCGGGGTGTCGATTTCGTGATCCGTTCTCCTGTAAACTGCTCCCACTCGCGGCGGAACTGCTCGCGCCACAGCTTCTTCATGACCAGACCGCGCGAGATGCGTTCCTCGGCGACGAGCCATTGCGAAACCTGAATGAGCGCCACAATGCATCGCTCTGTCCAGGCTGGACCGCCGAGTTCCTTGGCTTTGTATCGTTTCGCGAGGCTGAGCCACAGTTCGCGAGCGGCCGCGTTGTTCAAAGAGTCCCATATGCGCGGCTCGCCGCGGGCCGTGCGGCCGATAGTCGCGACGATGTCGCGCGCGGCGCGTCGCATGTCCCTCAAGTGCGCGGATTCCACGACGTAGAGACCAGACGGGACGGTCGTTGCGAGATCGAATCCTTCTTGAAGAGTGAGCGGTCCCTGCTCGTTCCGAGGCGCCTCGAGTGGCGAGCGCCCAGCCATCAACGAATCGTAAATCGCCTGTGTCTGTCGGACCGCCTCTTGTTCCAGCTCGCGGACGATTACGCCATTCTCGTCGCGGATACCGAAGCCGAGCGAGCGTCTGTGAACCTTCTTGAGCGAAGGCACCCACCAGCGGACTTCGATTGTCCGTCCACGATCGGCGCGCTCGACTGCAGTAACGGTGCTCGAGTACTCACCTTTCTGATATTGCCAAACCTTCGAATGACGCCTTCTTGGCATGGCGCTGTGAAATGTCAGTCGGCGCAGCCGACGGGATCCGTCGGCGGCGAAGCGGCATCATCGGCGCGAACGCGCTCCAAATCGGCTCGATCGATCTGCCAGACGCCGCCGACCTTCTTGGCCTTGAGGGAACCGCTCCGACAGAGATACGTGACGCCACTTGGCGATTTGCCAAGAATTGCAGCGGCGACGTCGACAGCGACGAAGAGCTCCACGTTCCTCGCTCGCACGAGCGCAGCGGCCAGCTTGTCGCGATACAGCGTCAGCGCCGTAGTGGCGTCGCTGGCCGGCGCCAGTCGCCTCAGCTCACCGACGTGTCGCTCCAACTCTTCAGAAACGGCAACGATCGGAGCGGCAGCCAGTAGCCGCGGACGGCCGTTCGTTTCGGTGCTTGTCTGGGCTGCGTTGATCGCCGTCCTCATAACGCCTCTCCGTTCCGAATGGGCCGGAGAGGCACCGCGGCCGGCGAAAGCCGGCCGCTTCACGACACGCCTCGTGATGGTGATGCACGGACCGTTGCCTCCCCAGTTGGGAGTACTTCGTCCGGGTGATGTGCGTTCTCGCGAGGCGGCTCGGTGCATGACACCGAAGTTGCCACGCTACGAGTCGAAGTCGCGTACCGAACTATTGCATCGGCTTTGCCGCCATCAGCCGGGACTAGGGCAACGCCTCGTTGCAGTGTTGGCGAACGGGGCAGGCGCGACACCGCGCCGGCGAATGGTGGTCACGGTGGACGACGCTAGCCAGCCGCGCGCGGCGAAGTGTCGCGACCAGCGACCTTATCTCCTGCGCGAGACCCCATG
>DATNCZ010000536.1:0-6973 GCA_035553335.1 Gemmatimonadaceae bacterium | reverse complement strand
TCTGGCCGAGCGAAGTAACGTCAGCAAGCAGGCGGCCAGCAAGCTCGTCAGTGAGCTCGTCGCGCTCGGCTATCTATCAACATCGCAAGCGCCGACGGACGGCCGAGCGATACTGGTCCAATTCACACCGCGAGGGCGGTCGCTGATGCAACAGAGCTTTGAGTTATTCGCGGACATCGAACGCGACTACAGCCGCCGCTTGGGCGCGCAGACCTACGCGGTCCTGAAGCGCGCGCTGCAGGAGTTGGCCGAGCTGAGACCTTCAAGTAACGATTGAAGCTCCCTGCGTCATCAGCAATCTCAAGGGCAGGCGTATCTCACTGGCCGGTTCGGGTCGTGAGCGGTCGTCAGAGAACTCCATCAGCGCGGTAAGTCGCTTTTCATGAGCCTCGGATTCCGCGCTGAGTCGACGGTCGTTTGACGATCGGCTGCGACGTGAGCTTGGTCTATTTCGACCGGCGGAACGGACCGGTAGAGCTGCGTATCTCGGCTCATTTCGAGAAAAATAGACCAAGCCGTGCTGAGCTAACAGCTTGATGATACTTAGCAAACAGACGCAGAGAGCGCCGCTCTGTTAATCCGCAGGTCCCAGGTTCGAGCCCTGGTCGGGGAGCCAAAGTCATAGCTCGTTGGCAGCGATAGTGTCTGCTAACTCAAGTCTATTGTTTTGGATTTATTCTGTCCACCGCTCCTCATCGCCGAAACGATTTTCACCGACGATGAATGGTTAACACTGAAGGCAACGAAGCGTAAGCGTCCAGTTGTGCATAGCCGCCAGGTGATAGGCGCCACATGCTCATCCGCCGCAGCGTCTCCGCGGTCTTCCGTCGCGCAGCTGCCGCAATACGAATAAATCGCGTGTCGCCGCGGACGCTGGACACTTGCGTCAGGTGCCTTCCCGAGCTTCTTGCGGACGAGCCACACCGCTTCCGCATCAGTGGCACCGAAATCGGGCGAAGTATGGTTTGTCAGGGCTTGTAAGCAATAACCTCGATTTCAACCTTCGTATCGACGACGAGCTTCGCGCGAGTCGTCGAGCGCGCTGGCCTCTTTCCCGGAAAGAACTCGGCGTAGACCCGATTGAACTCTCCGAATCCGCGCGCATTCTCGAGCCAAACGGCTATCTCAGTCCGGTGGCGTTCGAGAAAGCTAAAGAAGCTAGGTCCGTGTCTACCGAACCGGCAGCAGCCCAGTTCCGGTCGACGTGCGACGGTCGCCAACCGGTCGAGGTTGTGTGAAAACGCCCTGATGCGCAGTTCCCGAACCGCCGACCGTGCTAATGATCGCGCAGTCGATCGTCGCGCTGGCGGTCACGAGTAGGCAACGGCTCTTCAGCGCGTAACCCGGTCGGATGTCCCGGGTTGACAGCACGTTCGAATGTCTATACAAATGCGCGATGAAGGCCGATCGTGCGGACCCGAGCGAACCTCGCGCGCGTAGCTTCGATCTCGCGGCGTTCCATCCTCAGCCGGCCGTCGCGCTGCACCATCAGATCAAGGAGGACCTTGCCCTGCACTTGCGCTCGGACCGTTTCGCGCCCGGCCGCGCGCTGCCGTCGGAAGCAGTGCTGTGCGCGCACTACGGCGTCAGCCGCGGCACGCTGCGCCGCGCGATCGCCGATCTCGTCGCGGACGGTCATCTCGAGCGCTACCGCGGCCGCGGAACCTTCGTCTGCCGGTCCAAGCTCGAAAGCGGTGTGGTGGGGGCGTACAACCGTTTCCACCTCGTGGGGCCGCCGCTCGATGCGGCGTGCCGGATACTGCTCTTGCAGCGGATCCGCGCCTCGAGCGATGTCGGCGCGATGCTCCACGTGCAGACGGGAACCAGCCTGTGGATGCTCGAGCGCGTGCGTTTCACCGAAGGCACCCCAGTCGGGCTGCAGACCAGTTTTCTGCCATACAAGCTGTGTCAAGGGCTCGCGCAACAGAATCTGTCCCAGCTCCATCTGATCGACGTGCTGCGGGACGCGTACGGTGTGCACCTCGGCAGCGCGATCGAGTACGTCGAGCCCACGGTCGCCGACGGCTACGCCGCACGCCATCTCGGGGTGCGCTTGCGGACGCCGCTTTTCCAGATCGAGCGCACGACGTGCACGGTCGGCGGCGTTGTTGCGGAGTACCGGCGCGGCGTCCTGCGCGGTGACATCTACCGCTACCGGATCGAGCTGCGATGAACGATTATCGCGCGGCCTCGTACGCGGCAGCATCGAGATCGACGATGCCCGCCGGGCCGCTTCGCATGCAGTGAGGACGTGGCAACGATGAAACCCACCAATCTTCTCGTGCTGATGTCAGACGAGCATAGCCGGCGCGTCCTCGGCTGTTACGGCCATTCGATGATCAGGACGCCGTATCTCGACGGGCTCGCGCAGCGCGGGGTTCGCTTCAGTGACGCCTACTGCAACGCACCGATTTGCGTGCCCTCCCGGGCATGCTTCGCGACCGGCCGCTACGTCAACGAGATCGGGTTTTGGGACAACGCCATTCCTTACGACGGCAGTGTGCCCTCATGGGGACATCGGCTCATCGCCGATGGACATCGCTCCGTTTCAATCGGAAAGCTGCACTATCGCAGCACCGAGGATGACAACGGGTTCGATGAGGAGATCATGCCGCTTCACGTAGTCGACGGTGTCGGGGATCTGCTCGGGCTGATCCGCGATGACCTTCCGGTTCGCGCTGCCGCGCTCAAGCTCGCCGACGAGGCGGGCGCCGGTGACTCGAGCTATCAGAGGTACGACGACGACATCACCGCCGCGGCACAGAATTGGCTGCGCCGGGAAGCGCCGAAGCAACGCGACAAGCCATGGGTGTTGTTCGTCTCGCTCGTTTGCCCGCACTTTCCGCTCAAGTCGCGCGAGGCGTTCTACCGGCTCTATCCGGAACATGAGGTCCCGTCGCCGACTATGTATTCACCCGGCGAGCGGCCCGATCACCCCTATATCGCGGCGATGCGCCGGTGCATGGTCTACGACCAGGCATTCGACGAGGCCAAGGTGCGTCGTGCGCTCGCGGCGTACTTCGGCATGGTCACGTTTCTCGACGACAACGTTGGCAAGATCCTGTCCACGCTCGACGAGACGGGACTCGTGCGGGACACGCGTGTGATCTACACGAGCGATCACGGCGACAACCTCGGCAGCCGGGGCTTGTGGGGAAAATCGACGATGTACGAGGAGTCCGCCGGAGTCCCGTTGATCATGGCCGGTCCGGACATCTCGCCGGGCATGGTATGCCGCGAGCCGGTAAGTCTGGTCGATTGCTTCCCGACGATACTCGAGGCCGCCGGCGTGCCGCGGCATCCCGACGATCGTAGTCTGCCCGGCCATTCGCTCTTCGAGCTTGCGCGCGGCACCGCGCCGCGCCGAACCGTGCTGTGCGAGTACCACGCAGCCGGCGGCGCGACCGGGGCGTTCATGATTCGCCACGGCCCGTTCAAGTTCGTCCACTACGTCGGCATGCCGCCGATGTTGTTCGACCTCGATCGCGACCCGGAGGAGCGCAACGATCTCGCGACCGATCCCGGCTACGCCGGTTTGATTCGCGACTGTCTCGCGCAGCTGCGGAGGATCGTCGATCCTGAAGCGGTCGATCGTCGCGCGCGCGCGGACCAGGCGGCTCGCATCGCGCAGTTCGGCGGCCGCGAGGCGATCCTCGCGCGTGGCTCCTTCGGCTATTCGCCGATCCCTGGAGAGAAGGCGCTGTACGGCTGAAACCCTTGGTCCATGTGAATTCATTCGACACCGAGCGTCGGGAGGTGACATGAAACGAACCATGCGCAGTCACTCGTACAGTCGCCGCACCTTCCTTAGCCGCATGAGCGCGGCCGTGGGCGCAAACTCCGGCCTCGTGCGAACGGTCGGCCCGGTGTGCGCGCTCGCCGCGGGCGCGGGCGCGTCTGGGCGTGCCGCCGCCGCAGCAACGGGCGCGGACGTCGCAAAGGCCAAGTCGGAAGGCAACGTGATGCTCTACACGAGCCTCGACACCAAAATCGTGGACGCGATCATCAAGCCCTTCCAGGAGCAGTACGGCATCAAGGTCCAGTATTACCGCGGCGGATCAGCGGACGTGTCGTCGAAGGTGCTCGCCGAGGCCGCGGCAAGACGCATTCAAGCCGATATCGTCGACGCGTCCGACGTCGGTGCCTTTCTCGCGATGAAGAGCCTTGGCATCCTCAAGCCGTACGACTCCCCGTCGACCAAGGCCGTAGCAGCCAACCTGCGCGATCCGGACAACACCTGGGTCGCCGACCGACTAACCCAGGCCGCTATCCAGTGGAACACCAAGCTCGTCGGGAGCGCACCGCCGCAGCACTGGAAGGACCTGTCGGATCCGCGCTTCGCAAGCAAGCTCGTGTTCTTCAGCAGCAGCAACGGCGACGGTGGGCCGCGGCTTTATACGCTGGCGTTGGCATTCGGATGGGAATTGCTGGAGTCATATGCGGTGAACAAGCCCTTACGTGTCGCGACGCCGCAGCTCGTCACCCAGTTGCTCGAAAGCGGCGAGCGGGCTGCCGCGTTTTGCACCAACGACAATATCGCGTGGCGCTCGAAGAAGCTCGGCAAGCCGACCGATTACGGCTTTCCGCCCGAGGGCGTGCCGACCGAGCTCGGTGCGGTGGGTCTGCTCAAGGACGCGCCGCACCCGAACGCCGCAATGCTCTTCTACGATTGGTGGATGGGCGAAACGGGGCAGAAGATCCTGGTCGATGGTGGAAAGTATTCGAGCCGGTCGGATCTCGCACCGCCGTCGGGCAATCCACCGCTCAAGGAGTTGAAACTTCTCGTCCTCGACTATGCAAAATACCAGGCGCAGCGCACGCAACTGCTGGAACGGCTGACGCGCATCTTCGGCGGCGAGTGGGGCGCGTAGCGTTCACCGCGTTTGGGCGGGTCGCTTCGACGTGAGAGCGGCGGCAAACGCCGTTGCAGGCGGGGTACCCACCGGCGCCGGCGAAGCGTCGACCGCCGCGGGAGACGCGATGCGAGCGGTCACGCTCGGCCTCGCAGTCGTCGCGTTCCTGTTGTTCATCGGCTACCCGCTGTGCTGGCTGGTGTTCGGAGCCGTAGGGCTGCCCGGCGATTTCAGTCCGCATTTCCTGGTACGTGCGTTCACCCGTCCGGAGAACGTCGCCGCATTGGTGAACACCGCTATCCTGGCGATCGGCGTGGGACTCCTGGGCATTGTTCTCGGCGTTCCCGTTGCATGGGCGACAGCGCGCACGGACGTGCCCTTGCGCAACGTCTTCCATGCTTTGGTGGGGCTCGCCTACATCCTGCCGCCGTACCTCACGAGCGTCGCGTACATCATCCTGCTCGGTCCCAATGCGGGGTATCTCAACCGGTTGATTGCGTCGACGGGCATCCACGGCAGCGCGATCAACATCTTCAGTGCAGCGGGCGTTACGTTCGTCATCGCGATGCACGTTTACGCCATTCCATACTTCCTCACTTACGGCGCGCTGCAATCGGTCGATCCCTCGCTCGAGGAATCCGCGCGCATGCTCGGTGCTCGTCGATGGACGATGCTTCGCCGCATCACGCTTCCGCTGGTGGCTCCTGCAATCACCGGTGGAGCGCTACTCGCCGCGATCAATTCCATGGCGTTGTTCGGGCCGCAAGCGTTTCTTGGTCTGCCCGCGCAGATCGTGTATTTGCCCACCCGGATCTATGGCGCGCTCAGCGGTTATCCGCCGCGCTACGCGGACGCCTCCGCGCTTTCGATCGTGCTGGTGCTCGTGACGGTGATCGGCCTCTCCGTGCAGCGCCGCTACCTCGGCCACCGCTCATTCGTGACGGTCGGCGGCCGCGGCATGCGGCCGGCTCGTCACGCGCTCGGTGCCCTGCGGTGGCCCCTTGCGCTTGTCTTACTCGTCGTCGTGGCGTTGAGCTCGATCGCGCCGCTTGCGGTTCTCGTGGCGGCGGCCTTCAGCAAGGTCTGGACCGAGCCGCTCACGCTCGACAACCTTACGCTCGCTAACTTCGTCGCAGCGCTGGCCGACAACCAGATCGCGGCGCGCGGCGTCTTCAACAGCTTCAGGCTGGCCATCGCCGCGGCGACGCTCGCGATGCTGATCGGTCTGGCGATCGCGTATCTCGATGTGCGCACGCGATTGCGCGGGCGCCGCCTGCTCGATTATCTCGCGATCCTGCCCCTCGGGCTCCCCGGAACCGTGCTGGCCGTGGCGCTGTTGCAGGCGTTCATCCGCTTCCCGGTGCCGATCTATGGAACGATCTGGATCCTGCTCATTGCGTACGTTGCGCGCTCGATGCCAATTGCGGTGCGCGGTGCCAACGGGGCCCTGCGACAGGTCGACGTGTCGCTGGAAGAGGCAGCCCGCGTTGCCGGCGCGTCGTGGCTCACCACGGTCCGGCGGATCCTGCTGCCGATCGCGCGATCCAACCTGATGCTCGCGTGGCTGCTGGTGTTCATTCCTGCGTTGGGTGAGCTGAGCGCGACGATTTTGCTTTACACGAACGGGACCGAAACGATCTCGGTCGCCATCTTCCGGCTGAGTGACTTGGGACAGCTGGAGGTGGTTGCCGCGTTGTCGACCGTGCTGATCGTGGTGATCCTTGTGGCAACGCTCGTAACGCAGTGGCTCGCCGCGCGCGGACGTGGCGGGACGTCTGCCGTACCGAACATGTGAAGCGGAGAGCTCCGATGGCGCAGATCTCGATCAGAGGATTGAAAAAAGGTTTCGACGCTCATCACGCGGTCCGCGGGCTCGATCTCGAAATCCAGGACAAGGAATTCGTGACGCTGCTTGGACCGTCCGGCTGCGGCAAGACAACGACGCTGCGGCTCTTGGCTGGGCTTGCCGCGCCGGATGCTGGAGAGATTGCGATCGATGGGCAAATTGTGTCATCGAAGCGTGGCGTCCTGCCTCCGGAACGGCGTCGGATGGGAATGGTGTTCCAGAGCTACGCGCTTTGGCCTCACATGAGCGTCTTTGAGAACGTCGCGTTCGGGCT
>DATNCZ010000535.1:0-2004 GCA_035553335.1 Gemmatimonadaceae bacterium | reverse complement strand
TCGGGCTGTGCGGTCCGAACGTGCCCGCAAGATGCAGCGCGGGCCTCCTGAACCCCGACGGCGGTACCGGCACAACCTGATAACTGGCCAGATCGATTACGTTCGCGAAGATACGTATCTGGCCATCCCGTGCTGCGAGTGATCCATAATACTCGGCGTCGACATCCGACACGGCGGTCGTGATATCAGCCAACCTGGTTCCCCAACGCTCTTCCTCTTCCTTGTCCCGGCCTGCGACTGCTATGCGTTCTGCCTCTGCCTGTGTCGCTGCGTACGGCAACCCACGAATCACGAAGCGCGACCAGACACTGTCCGTGTCGAGGACCACCGGGATACTCGATGCCGTCTTGATCGCTCGTAGAAGCGGATACGAGATATTTCCGTATCCGAGCCAGATTACGTCTGCGCGAATCGCTTTCGCCAGCCGGATCACCGCGGCATGGTCGATGCGATCGACTGCGCTGTCACTAATGAAGTCGGCATCCACTAATCGCCGCAGCAGACTGTTCATCCGCCGCCGCAATGCGTTGACGTAGCGCCCCGCCAAAGCGCTGGATGGTGCAAACGTGAGGTTTCTGCACAATGCACGGTAGTAACGAAGCGCCGGGACACCGCCCATTTCCTTGCGCGACGTCCTGCTGCAGATGTAAAGTTCGCTAACCGTCCCAAGCGCCTTGATCGAATTCTCGATCCGCAAGTATGGGCCGCCTGCAGCGGGGTGACGAAGGATCGGAGTCACAAACAACACTCTGGGCCCGCTCCTCCCCGCGTCCGGCTGCGGCGTTGACGCAAGCACCGGCTCCGTTACTCTCGTCATCCGTTTGAACAGAGCAGGAGAGTCCGCGATTCCGGATTTGACGCGCGCAACTCGATCCTGGAGAAGAATCTGCCGAGCGCCGCCCTGAACGCATCGAGCGTATAACCATCGAATCCGGTCGGGTTGGTCGAGTATGCCTTGAAGAATGAAGGCTCGGCAACGATCAACGGATCGTTGATCGCGACGAACTCGACAACGAGATTGGACTTCGCGTAGCTACTCAACATCACTGCGATCGCGTCCACGCTCATTCCGCGACCGAGCGCTAGATGGTGGACGAGCGCGAGCGCGAGCACGGTGTCACACGCAAGCCGGCTGGACGTTGACCGGAGCAACGGAGCGTCGCCGCCGATGAGCGACCGTGATGGTTCACCTTCGTATTTTCGCGCGGCGACGTCGGGACTCGCCCCAGCGATGTTCAGTACGAGTGGCAGGATCGGCAATCGGTCGGCGCGAGCCTGAGAATACAGGATATCCACGCTCGCCTCATCGATGTCCAGGGCCACGACAGACGCACCCTGTCTTGTCGCGAGTATGGAGAACCAACCGGTGTTGCTACCGATATCCAGCACTGTTGCCGGCCGGAACTCGCGCAAGGTGTCGTAGACGGCGCGCTGCTTCGCCGACCAATTGTCGGATGGCTCGTACGCGGCCAACTCGTTCTTCGCAGAGTAGTATGAGCTGTACCCACTCTCACGCTGACCCACGTCGAGCGCCTCGAGCTCGGCTCGGAGCAAAGCGAAGAAACGCCGCTTCGGTAATCCCGCCTCTGCAAGTGATGCACGCTTGCGACGCTCAAGGAGGCTGTATCTCACACGCGCCATCGGGCGGCCCGCGAAGACCTCGCCCGGCGTCAGGATCGAGTCGCCAACGTTCAACGTCGTGTCGAACATCCGGACTCTTGCTTCCGCATGTCTCCCCTGCGCCATCATGTACAGCGGCATCAGAAAATAAGGCACGTACATGCGACGATACATCGCGTAGATGTATGTCGCGTCGGTGTCCCATGTTTTCTCCGACCGCGGTGGCGGGCCTTCGCTGAGATACGGCTCGTCACGAAGCCTGTCCTGCATTATCAGCGACGCGAAGTCCACGAAGACGGGCTGAACGCCATCGAACAGGATGTTGTACGGATGCCAGTCCTTCAGCGTCAGTCCGGCACTTGCGAGGTCCTCGAAAAGTCGCAG
>DATNCZ010000534.1:0-2295 GCA_035553335.1 Gemmatimonadaceae bacterium | reverse complement strand
GCTCACGCGGAGATCGTGGAGGCTGCCGCTCATACTCCGGCCGTCATTGTCGGGCACGCCGCGCAGATGATCTTCCAGCGGCGACCCGGAGCATTGCACGTCCGACTGGTCGGCACGGAGGAGTCATGTGTCGAGCGACTCGTCGCCCGCGACGGAGGAACACCGAGTGAAGCGGCAGCGAACGCACGACGCATCAACGGGCAGCGGCAGGCGTACGTTCAGCGCTACTATCATCGATACTGGGCTGACCCGACGCTCTTCCAAATTCAATTCAACACCGCTCGTGTGACGATTGCACAGGCAGTCGAATGCGTCGCGTCGATCATCGCGGCGCGCGTGCACGGCAGCAGCGCGCATGCGTTGAGCAACTGACACTTTGCAACCACGACTTGCATGAACTTCATCTCGACACCGAACGCGCCGACTCCCGCCGGCCACTACTCACAGGCGGTCGTGCACGGGGGTTTTGTATTCGTGGCGGGACAGCTTCCGATAGATCCCAAGGATCCATCGCGTGCACCGGGCACGATCGAAGAACAGACAACCCAGGCACTCGCAAACGTTGCCGCGATTCTCAACGCCGCCGGAACGACGCTCGATAGTGTCGTGCAGATGACCGTTTACGTATCCGACGTTTCGCTGTGGGGAAAGGTCAACGCGGTGTACTCGCGCATCATGGGAAGCCATCGCCCCGCGCGCGCGGTCGTGCCTAGTGGAGAGCTGCGGCACGGTATGCTGATCGAGATTCAGGCGATCGCTGCTGTCGGATCGGATCCTCTCGAGTAGCTGCTCTATCTACGCTGCACTCACTCGCGGCCGCGGCGTCCCGTTGTCGGTCCATGACACGAGCAATCTTCGAATCGTTCCGCGTGCCGTATCCTGCGTGACGCCTGCGGCCCGCAACGCCGTTGTCGCCGGATCATCGTGCAGCGAGATGATCGCGAGCAGCAGGTGCTCCGTTCCAACGCGCCGATGCCCAAGCATGGCAGCTTCCTCCGCGGCGCGGCGAACGATCATCTCCAGCGACGCGGACTGAGTCGGAACTCTGCGCAGCGGCAGATTTGCGCCGCGCTCGCTTGCGATCATATCCGCACGGGCCGCTACCTCGTCGATGTTCACTTCGAGCGCGGTGAGTACGCCGCGCGCCAGCGACGGGCCGCACGCTTCTATCGCCCGCAGCAGCTCCGTGCTCGCCAGCGCCGCCGGCTGCCGCCTCAACGCAATTCTCGTATTGCCGAGCGTATCCTCGGCCCGGTCAGTGAAGCCACTTTTCCACGACATGATGCGCCTCCATATCCTCGCCCGCTCCGGAATGGCGGGCCTGTATCACGTGTGTCACGACGCGGCGACAGACGGTTTGCCGCGCGTCACGACTGATCGCGGATCCGCGCCGAGGTTGACGCAGTAGCAGGCCGAGGGGTATTCTCCCGCTCCACCAGAGCCCCCATGCTTCAGCCCCTACCCATCCCAACGCAGGCTAACGCGGCCGATCGACGGGGCGGGGTGCGTCCAACGCCCTGGTGGCTGGACGTGTTGCTGGTGCTGTTCGTGGCCGCCATCGCCTTCGGCATCGCGCGCGCCGCGGCGCGTTGGAGCTCGCCGCTCTCCCCGAACGTGCGGATCGATACGTCGATCTCGCTGCTCCCGATGTACGCGGGGCTCTCGACGTTGCGGATGGCGGTGGCGTACGTGGTGTCACTGGTATTCAGCCTCGTGTACGCGCGCGCGGCCGCGGCGAGCAGGACCGCCGAGCGCATCATGCTCCCGGTGCTGGACATACTTCAGAGCATTCCGATCCTGTCGTTCATGCCGGGAGTCGTGCTCGGACTCGCCGCGGCTTTTCCCGGTCGCACTCTGGGCCTCGAGCTCGCGGCGATCCTGCTCATCTTCACGAGCCAGGCCTGGAATCTCGCGTTCAGCTTCCATCAGTCGCTCACGACGATTCCGCGCGAGCTCAACGAAGCCGCGGACGTGTACAGGCTCGGTCTCTGGCGCAGGTTCACGCGTCTGGAGCTGCCATTCGGGGCGATCGCGCTGATTCAGAACAGCATGATGAGCTGGGCCGGCGGCTGGTTCTTTCTCATGGCATCCGAACAATTCGTGCTCGGAGCCAACAATCTTCGACTGCCAGGACTGGGCTCGTATCTCGCCGCAGCCTCGGAGGCGCGCGACACGCGGGCAATCATCTGGGGAATCGTCGCACTCGTTACGGTTATCGTGCTGCTGGACCAGGTATTGTGGCGCCCGCTGGTTGCGTGGTCGGACAAGTTCAAGTTCGAGCAGTCCGGCGGTGAC
>DATNCZ010000533.1:0-4286 GCA_035553335.1 Gemmatimonadaceae bacterium | reverse complement strand
AGGCACCGATGTTGACCGCCGCTTCACCGAAAAAGCAGACGCAGACCTGGTCGCCGCCGCGATACGAAATCGCGAATGCCACGCCCGCGGCGATCGGAATGTGGCCACCCACGATGCCGTGGCCGCCCAGGAAGTTCAGCTTTTTGTCGAAGAGGTGCATCGAACCGCCCTTGCCGCCGGAGCAACCTGTAGCGCGACCGAACAGTTCCGCCATGATTTCGTTGGCTGTCATTCCGCGAGCCAGCGCCAGTCCGTGATCGCGGTACGCGGTGATCACGTAGTCGTCTGGTCGAAGTGCGGCCATCGTGCCGGTGGAAACTGCTTCCTGGCCGATGTAAAGGTGACAGAAGCCGCCGATCTTTCCGATCGCGTACGCTTCCGCGCTTTTTTCCTCGAAGCGGCGCTGTATCAGCATCGAGTGCAGATATGCGACGGCGGTCTCGCGAGCATTCGCGGCTGCCGGAGAGGATGTGTTTTTCTTAGCCATGACATTTATACGTGCAGGTGGTACTGGAAGCTGTGATCGTAGCGTAACGGATCGTTGAGCTTCTCAGTTGTCGTGCCGCGCGTGATTGTGCGTGTGAAGCGCGGGGCGGATGTGATCGCAGCTCAGTTGACTCCAGCCGCCTGAACCTGTTCCCAGGCGTGGTAACTGCTGCGCACAAGGGGACCTGACTCGACATGTCTGAAGCCCATCGACATGCCGATTTCATACAGCTCGCGGAATTCCGCCGGTGTCACGTAACGATCCAGCGGAATGTGGCTGTCGGACGGCCGCAGGTACTGGCCCAGCGTGAGAATGTCCACGTCCACTTCGCGCAGGTCGCGCATCACGAGCTCGACCTCTTTCAGCGTCTCACCCATCCCGAGAATCAGCCCGGATTTGGTCGGAATGTCGGGCGCCAGCTCCTTGGCGGTGCGGAAAATCTCCATCACGCGGGGATAACGACCCCCGGGCCGGCACTTCTTGTACAGCCGCGGCACCGTCTCGGTGTTGTGGTTGTAGATGTCGGGCCTGGCGTCGAGCACCGTCGCAATGCTGTCCCGGTTCCCCTGAAAGTCCGGAACCAGAACCTCCACGGAGCAATCAGGGAGCCGCTGCTTGATCTGCCGAATGGTTTCAGCAAAAATGTAGGCCCCGAAATCGGGCAGGTCGTCGCGGTCCACCGAAGTGATCACGGCGTGCCGCAGCCTGAGCTCGGCTACCGCGTCGCCAACCCGCTCGGGCTCCGCGATGTCGTATGATGCGGGACGGCCGTGCGCGACGGCGCAGTATGCGCAGTTGCGGGTACACACGTCGCCCAGGATCATGAAGGTCGCGGTGCCATGCTCCCAGCATTCACCGATATTGGGGCAATGAGCCTCCTCGCACACCGTGTGCAGGTTCAGCTCACGCATCATCTGCGTCAGGCGCAGATAGTTGGGACCGCCGGGCGCCCTGACCTTGAGCCAGGAAGGCTTTCGCTCAGGAAGGGGTTCAGCCCTATGGCGCCCCATGATCTGGTACAGCAAGTCAGCCATAGAGTGTCAAATCTAGCCTAATGCCGCCCGGGCCGAAATCGACTCAGGTCGTAGCGTGATGCGGCGCCCGTCACCAGATCGGCTACGACCTGCGCGGTGAGTGGTGCGAGCAGTATTCCGTTGCGCGAGTGACCGCACGCGTAGATCACGCGCCGCCGCTCCGGGTCGGGGCCGATGATCGGCAGCAGGTCCGGCGTGATCGGCCGCAGCCCCGCCCAACTCGAATGAATCGGCACGCCAGCGAGCGCAGGACATAGCGCTACCGCTCGCGCTCGGATGGATTCGATACCGTCTGCCGTCGTCTCCACCTCGAAACCCGCGTGCTCCATGGTGCCGCCCGCAACGGTAATTCCTTCGCTCCGCGGAATCAGATATCCACCAGCGCCGCAGATCACGTGTCGCACCGCGTTGGTCTCGAACGCAAGCATCTGTCCCCGGACGGGTTGAACTGCAGTAACGCAATCGCCCGATCCAGCGATCAGCGGCGTCCACGCACCGGCCGCAAGGACCACGTAATCGGAAGCGAAGCGGCTCTCCATGTCCGTGAGCACGTTGCAGCCAAGCTCGGACGCATGCAGCTCTCGGCAATCCTCGCGCACCGTGGTGATCCCGTCGTGCGCCGCGATCGCGATCCCGAGCGCGTCGAGCAGCGCCAACGGCTCCACGGCGCCGTCGGACGGATGCAACAGTCCGCCCCGACACGGGGCGACAGCCGGCTCCAGAGCCGCAAGCTCCTCCGGCGGGAGCCATCGTGCCGAACGGTCGTTCGAATGCGTTGATGTGTCTGCTTCTTCCTCGTCGAACGCTAGTTCGATAGTCCCCGCATCGTTCGTCGGGATCTGCCGCCCCGTCCGCTCGGCCAGGGCGGCGGCATAGCCGGGATAGTAGTCGCGGGACGCCATCGCGAATGCGTGCGCCGGCCCGGTTTCGCTATCGATCGATGGCGCCAGCATCCCGCCCGCGGCGGCCGATGCATTTCCGGAATGCGTGGTACCAACCAGACGGACAGCCAGACCCCGGTCGGCCAACTCCAGCGCCGCTGACAGCGCTATTATTCCTCTACCGACAACCGTTACGTCAGCAACCATTTGATGCCCGGAGGGTGTCAAATGGGCGTAGGAAATTCAACAGAAATTCGGTCGGAGCTCGCATGCTCCGTACTATTCTAAACGGAGAGCTGAGAAATGCTGCGTACCATCTTCTTCCTCGGTATCGCACTCATCGTTGGTGGCATCCTGCTCGGCATGGTGTTCGGTATCGCGATGTTCGTCCTGGGGATCGCCATCAAGGTCGCCGTCGTCGGCGGAATAGCCTATCTGATCATTCGCATCATCAGCCCCGACACCGCTGCGATGATACGGAGCCAGTGCCAGCGCAAGACGCTCGATAGGTTCTAGACGTCGTAGAAGGCTTCATCCCCGCGAAAGCGGGGATGAAGTACGCCGGGTTCAGCTCCCGGCTTTGTACGATCTCAAGTAAAGATTGATCGAACCGAACGACAGCTTCGACTTGAGCTGTACCAGAACGTGTCTGCTATCATCCGACAGCCACACCTCGGCCTTTCCATTCTCCGAGAATATCCCCTGCGTCTTGATGACCGGCTGCAGCACGACGCAATCGAACCTCCCCGCGGGCACCTCAATCGTTTCCTTGCGCAGTACGCGAACGCGGATCGGGTTGCGCTCGGGCCGGAAGTACCGATTGGACTCGTAGGTATGTCCCACCTCGAGCGGTAAGGTCCGCACGAAGAACAGAAACGAGCCGTCGTCGAGCGGATCCTTCACACCTGCGTGTTCCCGTGGCGGCTTCTTGTCCATCTCCATGTACGTGCCGCGATCGGGATAGATCTCGTAGCGCTTCTGTCGATCGCTCGACCCTTCCTGTTGCGTCTGGTAGAAACGCAGGGAAGAGAACGTGCTTCGATCTATCCAGCTCTCGAAGACGTCGTCGACGTGGTAGAAGAACGTGCCGCCCTTCAGGCTGAAGACGGTGTGCCACGCAGATATGCCGCGCACCTGCTCGATGTCCTTCACCACCGTGCTCGCAGTGCCCACCTTGAGCGCGCCGAATTTGACGTCGTACTCGGCGGTCTCGCCGACGGCGAAAGGCACCGACATCGTACTGTCAGCCTGCGCAACACTGGTCGCCGCCGCCGGTGCCGGCCCCGCGGTCGTCGGCGTCTGCGCCGAGGCGGAGATGGTTGTGGAAAGGCTGCCTGCGATTGCGAGCTTGATGAGCGCCGACGCCGTCACGTGGCTGCCTTCCGCCATCCACCCGACGCGCGTCCGGCGCGATACAAGGCCATCGCGTCGGCGAACGGGCGCACGCGCGTCTCACGCGGCCGCAGATCGTAACGCGGCTCGACCGCGACTTTCTCGATCTTGCGCGCGAGAGGCGCGAGCTTGAGGAAGAGCTCCAGGTTCGCCGCCCATCCATCACTCGTCACGAGTGGAATGTCGCCCGACGACTTGGCGTAATCGCGCAACAGCGAGATGCGATACATCTTGAACGACGCGAACGGATCGGCTACGTCCCTGGCCGAAACGAACGGGCGCAGCATCCACGGACCGAATTTCGCAAGCCTGCGTACAGCTACCGGCATGCTCTGCTGTGCGCGCTCGGTGGTCACGATGTCGGCTCCGCCCTCGAACCTCTTGAGCAGTTCCGTGAGTGACTCCGGCTGGTCCGTAAAATCCGCCTGCATCACCACCATCGCGTCGCGTCGCGGGTACTTGGTCCGGCGCGAAACATCGGCGCACAGTGCG
>DATNCZ010000532.1:0-7141 GCA_035553335.1 Gemmatimonadaceae bacterium | reverse complement strand
ACGCACCATCGCTGTCTGTCCTACCTCGATCTCCTTGCGCGTCACGAGCTCGGGACGGCGATAGAAGTATCCCTGAAAGAGATCGAAGCCCAGCTTCATGCACTCCTGGTGCATGTCCATGGTCTCGACGCGCTCTGCGAGAATCTGCACGTTGAACGGGCGCAAACGGTGCATCAATGCGGCCAGCTCGCCCGGCTTTCTATGCAGTACGTCGAGCTTGACGATCCCGACGGTGTGAAGCAATGCGTCGAAAGATGGATCGTCCACGTAGTCGTCGAGCGCGAGCTGGTATCCGCTCTGCGTGAGGCGCCGGCAAGCCGAGACGACCGCGGGGTCGTTTCCGACCGTTTCGAGTACTTCGATCACGACTTTCTGCGACGGAAGAAGCTCGACCTGACCATCGAGCAGAAACTCACGCGTGCAATTCACGAACGCGCGGTGGCCGTCCGTGAGATCGTCGAGACCGATATCGAGGAAAGAGTGAATCACGGTATCGGTGCACATCGCGTCCGCGGCGGCACCGTCCGCGATCGTGGACAGCGCCGTATTCCGGTACAGTAGTTCGTATCCGGAAAGCCGGTCGTGCCGGTCGAAGATTGGCTGGCGTGCAACAAATACGTCAATCATGGCGTGCCAACGATTAAGGGCTCCGATAATTGGTGGATCTCATCTAATTATCGGCTTCGCGGCGGACGGAGTCGCACATTATGCATCCGTTTGGCACGCCAGCCTGCACTACCGACGCCGACTAGGCGGCCGACTTGAGGGCCGCGAAGAGACCTCCGACCGCGCGTATCACGTCTTCATTGCCCTCGCGCATGAGGGCAGCGAGGATGTGCTTGCAGACCGTGTCGCGCCACAGGTAATCACCGCAGTCGCAACGTGGGTGCGCCGCTGAATAGAGGTCGACCCAGTGCTCCGACTGCCCACCCACTATGCGATAACGGCCATGTCCTACATGCTCCGCGCGGAGTCCAAGTGCCCGCTCCAGGCGAACAACATCAGCTCCCGGTCCCTCGAAATCCAACGCCGGCAGCAACCCAATCTGATCCCGTTCCATCCTACTAACTCCTTCAATATCAATCACTTACCGAACTAGACTGATACCCGGAACATCAGATTATGTTGCTTGGAACGGTCGTTCGACTGCTACCTTCCAACACCGGCAAACATGACTGGACCGGTGGGCGCAGGCATGCCTCCGTCCGGCTCTTCGGTCACTGCGACTCGCCGTAGAGTACCGGGCGCCATCGGGTGTTTGGAAGCCACCACTGCCGACCCGGTGGAGTCCGGCATGAAGGTGCCGAGCGAAACGGGGGTGGTGGTTCCGCGTGCAATCAGCCACACCTGGTAGACCTTCCCGTGAGCGGGTGGCTTCACGTTGGATGCGTACAGTATGAACATCTGCTTCTTCTGGTCCCAGAACATGCGGGCCATCGGCGAAGCATCGGCGTAGCTCATCAGCTCGATGACGCGAGTGTGCATTCCGGTCAGCGCCGCGATGAGACTGTCCTTTTGCGCAATCGAGATTCGCAGCTGAGCGACCTGCGCCTCGAGACTGGAATCGTGAATCGCACTCGCAGTCATGGCACCGCCCGCCTGCGATCGGTTCCGCCAGCTGTAAATACCGAACGCCGCAATGGCCAGTGCAGCCGCGACGGCCAGGCCGCCGAATATTCGTCCCATCGGCAGACGACTGCGCGGCTCGAACGGAATCACGTTCAGCGGAGTGTGTCGAGCCGGAGCAGTTCCGTGCGATGCCGGCGGCCCCTGATGACGCGAAGGCGATGACGAGGCAGGCCTGGTCGGTCTGACGGTGCTGGCGGTCTGCTGGGCGCTCTCTGCTGTTGCCTCCGACGGCTGCGTCTTGCGCCCGATATTGGTTGCGGCCGCGCGCGCGACGAGTCGCGAACGAATCCCTGCTGAGCGGCCGCGATTCATTTGCTGCATGGGCGAGAGCCGCGCGAGCTCGGCGACTACAGCTTCCATGGCGGCAAGCTCCGCGGAGACAGCCGGATCTACCGAGGCTGCGGCGTACAGATCCGCTTCCTCGCGCGGCCCGAGCGCGCCGAGCGCTGCACCGGCAACGTCGAACGCGGGCTCCGACTCGTTGGCCGGAGTCGGAGACGGGGAATGCGCATCGCCGTTGCCGCCGTTTGCATCCTGCGGGGGATGGGGCGCGTTATTCGGATCGTTGACGTCGCTCATGCTCTGCTCTCCCGCAGGCCTGCCAACTTGTCCCGCAATTTCTGCATGCCGAGCCGCATTCTGGTCTTGATGGTGCCGAGCGGCTCGCCGAGGAATTCGGCGATTTCGGATTGGCTGAAGCCGCGGAAGTAAGCCAGGTCGAGTGCGCGGCGCTGGTCTTCTGGAAGCTCCTGCAGCGCTGCATGTATCAGAATCCTGCGCTCGTTGCTTTCGACGTCCTGTGAGGGATCTGGAGCCGGATCGCGAAGAATGCTCAGATCGGCGGCGATGTCCTCTCGGTTGCGCTTGCGACTACGGAGCCGATCGAGCGCGCGACTGCGTGCGATCGTCAGAATCCACGTCCGCACAGTACCGCGCGACGCGTCGTATGACGAAGCACGCTGCCACACCTGCCAGAATGTTTCCTCCACGACGTCCTCCGCACCATCAGCGTCCTTGAGGAGATGAGCAACCATCGAGTAGACTGTCTGCGCCCAGCCATCGTACAGGGCTGCCAGAGCCGACTCATCGCCTCGCGCTATCCGCCGGACGAGGGACAAATCGTCGTTGGGCGTAGCGATGGCTGGTCGTGTGGTGTACGCCGGATCCTGCCGCGACGGATTCATTGCGAGGGAATCTATCCCGCCACGCCCGGGTGGGCCATGCGGCGGAGTGTGCGGATTCACCGCGGCGGAGCGCGTTACGAAGGGAATCGGTTCGCGTCCCTATAAAAGGAAGGTGCCGAGCGAGCGGCCCAGGGACGAGGTTACGACGTCGACGATCGCCGCTCAAAATGGAGAACAGGTGGTATGGCAAAGATCCTTGGTATGACAGGCTCGTTCGTTTGCAGCTCGGTAGGATGGTGGCTTGGCGCGTTCGTCGGCACGATGACAGCGTGCATGCTGTCGATCGTTGGCGTCGGCGTGGGGATGTATATCGGCCGCCGGATAGCGAACGATTTCTTCTAGCATCTGACGCAGTGATCCTGCAGTAATTCGATCCAGCGAGCGCCAACGAGATTGCCCGCATCGCGTCGACTCATGCAAGGTTTGAGCATGATGAAGAGACAATCGTTGGTGCGAGTGTTGTGCGGCTGTGCGATCGCCGTGTCGTCCGGTGGCGCCGCCGCGCCTGGCAGCACGCTGCTTCTGGCGCAGGGCTCGGCATCCACAAAGGGGTTGGTAAACGTGACGGGGGAGTTTCGCGAGGATGGATCGTGTCAGGTCTTCGCGGACGGCAGGCCCGTTTTCAATCCATCTGACAGCGCGCAGACGACTTACATTCACGACGCGACGATGAATCTCGCGCCGCGCGGATTCGATGCGCATGAATTGTGGTGTGCGCCGAGCGGTCCTCGGCAGCCCACCATACCTCCGATCGATCTCGAGGCGCGCTCGTTCGTGGTTCTACTTTACGCACCGAGCGGACAGCTGGTGCAGCCCCGGACGTATGACGTGCGATCCGGCATACCTACGTCCGAGGCCGCGAATCGTCTGGTCGGTGCAGGGTTGTTCGGAATGAGCCCTCAGGTGACAGTCGACTCGTTGCCAATCCAGATCGGGCTGGTATATCTGATGGGAATTCGGGGGACGGTGGACATAATCCGTGTCGACGCCAACACGGTGGTGGCGAAGTTCGCATTCGGTGCACAACCTGCGCGATCGCTATGAGCTCGGTGTAGTTGCGAGATGACGCGCCGGCGTCGGGACGCGCGACGCCAGACGCCGGATGCAATCGCGATCAGTATTTCGCGAGGTAATTGTCCAGCTCCCACTTGCTCACCTGCATCATGTACTCGCGCCACTCCTCCCGTTTTGCTGCGAGGAAGTGGCGTGTGACGTGGGGGCCGAGCGCGTCACGGATGACCTCATCCTTCTCGAGCTCGTCGCAGGCTTCGTTGAGATCGTGAGGAAGGTCGTCGATGCGCAGACGCCGGCGCTCGCGGTGTGACATCTCCCAGATGTTCTCGTTGACAGGCTCGCGGTAATCGGCGCGCGTCTCGATGCCGTCAAGGCCGGCGGCGAGCATTACAGCGAGAGCGAGATACGGATTGGCCGAGGGGTCTGGTGCGCGGTGCTCTACGCGCGTGCCGATCTTGCGGCGCGCGGGAATGCGCAGCATCGGAGATCGGTTGCGCATCGACCATGCGACATTGGCTGGCGCTTCGTATCCGGTGAGGAGTCGCTTGTAGGAATTTACGAGCGGGTTCGTTATCGCCGTGCACGCACGCGCGTGCTTGAGCAGGCCGCCGATGTAATGAAGGGCGGTCTCGCTGAGCTCGTACAGGCCGGCTGCATCATAGAATGCATTGTCGTTGCCGCGAAACAGCGACTGATGCGTGTGCATGCCGCTGCCGCTCTGACCGAAGATCGGCTTGGGCATGAACGAGGCGACGAGGCCGAACTGCTGCGCCACGTATTTGACGACAAATCGGAAGGTCGTGATGTTATCGGCGGTGCGCAGAGCATCGGCGTAGCGAAAGTCGATCTCGTGCTGGCCGTGCGCCACCTCATGATGCGCGGCCTCGACTTCGAAGCCCATCTTTTCCAGAGCAACCACGATCGCTCTGCGCGCGTCCTCGCCAAGATCGGATGGAGCGAGGTCGAAGTAGCTCCCGACATCGTGGGTGGTGGTGGAGACGTTACCACCGGCACCGGGCCGGAACATGAAGAATTCGGCCTCCATGCCCGCGTTCATCCGGAAGCCCATGGCCTCTGCCCTGGCGACGGCTCGCTTGAGAACCCAGCGAGGATCTCCCTCGAAGTGGTCGCCATCGGGGGTGTGCACGTCGCAGATGACCCGGGCGACCCGGGCATCGGGGTCGCCCCACGGATAGACCTGGAAGGTGGACAGGTCCGGGACGAGGAGCATGTCGGACTCCTCGACGCGTACGAACCCTTCTATTGAAGAGCCGTCGAACATGATATCGCCGTCGAGGGCCTTCTCGATCTGGGAGGAGGGGATTTCGACGTTCTTGTTGATGCCCAGGATATCGGTAAACTGGAGCCTGAGGAATCGGACACCTTGTTTCTTTGTGATGTCCAATATTTCCTGTTTTTGCATTATTTAGCCCGGTTTGCTTGCGATTGACGGCCTAAATATGCAGATTGCTACCCTGCTTGTGCAAGTTTTGCAAATTCCTCATAACACCAGGCTTAGCCGCCGCCTCCAAAAATGCCTACCGCCCGCCAGCTAGCTGTTCAGGACATCTCCGCCCGCATCACCGACGAATCATCGACGCCGGTGCCCCTCCGCACGTCCGAGTACTTCGGCGTCAATACCTTCGGCGCGCGCCAGATGCGCGAAAAGCTGCCAAAGGAGATCTACGTCAAGCTCCTCTCGGCGGTCCGCCAGGGAAAGAAACTCGACCGCGACATCGCGCCCACAGTCGCGCAGGTGATCAAGGATTGGGCTGTATCGCGAGGAGTGACTCACTTCACCCACTGGTTCCAGCCCCAGACCGGACTGACAGCGGAAAAACACGACGCATTCCTCACCTTCGACGATGAGTTGGAGCCGATGGAATCGTTTTCAGCGGCGCAGCTCATTCAGAGCGAACCGGACGCATCGAGCTTTCCGTCAGGCGGATTGCGCGCAACATGGGAAGCGCGCGGTTACACGGCATGGAATCCCGCAAGCCCGGTGTTCATCGTCGAGAGTGCCGGCGCGCGCACGCTGTGCGTTCCATCGGTGTTCATCGGCTATAACGGTGAGGCGCTCGATGAGATGACGCCGCTGCTGCGCAGTTCCGACGTCCTGTCGCAGAAGGCGACCGAGCTGCTCGAGCTGATGGGCGACCGCGGCGTACGGCGAGTCTACACGACGCTCGGCGCGGAACAGGAATATTTCCTGATCGATCGCACCCTGTTTGCGATGCGTCCGGATCTCGTGATGGCTGGCCGCACGCTCATCGGTGCTGCACCGTCGCGCGGACAACAGCTGGAAGATCACTACTTTGGCGGAATTCCGGAGCGCGTGCAGGCGTGCATCGCGGAAGTGGAGCACGAGCTGTACAAGCTGAGCGTTCCGATCGTCACGAGGCACAACGAAGTTGCGCCATGCCAGTTCGAGATGGCGCCGATGTTCGAAGAGACCGACATAGCGGTGGACCACAATCAGATAGTGATGGCGACGTTGCGGCGCATCGCATTGCGGCACGGGCTGCAGGCGTTGCTCGCGGAGAAGCCATTCGCTGGCGTGAACGGAAGCGGCAAGCACTGCAACTGGTCGATGGCGGTGCGGTCGGACGATCCGGCGGTCGATGGAGGCAATCTTCTGAAGCCAGGGAAGACGCCGCATCAGAACATCCGCTTCCTGCTCTTCCTCGCGGCAGTGCTGCAGGGCGTGAACAAACACGCAGGTCTGCTTCGCGCGGCAATTGCGACGTCCGGCAACGAGCACAGACTCGGTGCGAACGAGGCGCCGCCGGCCATCATCTCCGTATTCATGGGATCGATGCTCACGCGCGTGATCGACGAGATCATCGAGGGCAAGAGCACCAAGAGCGCCGATCAGCAGATGATCGGACTCGGCGTCGCCAAGCTTCCGGAGATCGAGAAGGACAACACCGATCGCAATCGCACGTCGCCGTTCGCATTCACGGGACAGAAGTTCGAGTTCCGCGCGGTCGGCTCGAGCCAGAGCATCGCCTTCCCGATCGTTCTGTTGAACGCCGCGGTCGCAGAGGCGATTTCCGATATCACCGAGGAACTGCGAGAGGAATTGAAGGACGGCAAGCGTGACTCCAAGTCGATCGACGACGCAGCGCTCAAGGTCGTGCGCAAGTCGTTCAAGGCGAGCACGCCCGTCCGGTTCGAGGGAAACAACTACTCCGCCGAGTGGGTGAAGGAGGCCGAGAAGCGCGGCCTGCTGAATCTGCGCCGGACTCCGGAAGCGTTGCAGCAGCTCGAGACCAAACAATCACGCAAGACGCTGACTTCGCTCGGAATCTTCA
>DATNCZ010000531.1:0-5394 GCA_035553335.1 Gemmatimonadaceae bacterium | reverse complement strand
TTGCGAGATATGAGCCTGCGCTCATCCTGCTACGCAGCAACTTCCTTTTGTTGATGGACGCCGCGGAGCGAGTGCTGCCGGCTCTCACACCTGAAACGCTGGCCGATTCCGCGCCCGCGATGCGATGGATAAAATGAAGCGGCCACTGCTGCAGATCATGAACGTGTGCAAGAGATTCGGCGCAATGGACATCCTGCGCTCGGTGGATCTCACTGTCGCGGCTGGCAGAGTCGTGGCAATCGTCGGACCAAACGGCGCGGGCAAGACGACCCTCATCAAGTCGGTGCTCGGCCTTACACGTCCGGATACAGGACGCATAACACTGATGGGCACCGACGTGCTGGGTGCAAATGCGTATCGCGCCAGCATCGGTTACATGCCTCAGATCGCTCGCTTTCCGGAAAATCTCACGGGCGCGGAACTGATCGCAATGCTGAAGGATCTGCGCGGACCGACAGCGCTGCTCGACACGGAGCTCATCGATTGTTTCGGGCTCGAGCAAGCGCTGGAAAAACCCCTTCGCGTGCTGTCCGGTGGAACTCGGCAAAAGGTCAACGCAGCAATGGCATTTCTGTTCTCGCCGGAGCTGTTGATTCTGGATGAACCAACCGCCGGTCTCGACCCGCTCTCGAGTAGCGTGCTGAAGGACAAGATCCTGGTTGAGCGCGGCGCGGGCAAGACGATCATGGTCACGTCACACATCATGAATGAGCTGGAAGAGCTGGCAGACGACGTTGCGTTCATGGTCGATGGCCGCATGGCCTTCTCCGGAACACTCGACGATCTCAAGCGCGTAACGGCGCAGACGACGATGGAGCGGGCGGTGGCGGCGATGATGATGCGCGACTGTGCGGAGGCCGCATGAACACCATGATGAAGGTTCTCAAGTATCAGGCGAGAGACGCCATCCGCAGCCGGTGGTTGATTGCCTATGCACTGTTCTTCCTCGTCGTGACCGACGCGCTGCTGCGCTTCAGTGGCGATCCGGTCAAGGCTCAGCTGAGCCTCGTGAGCATCGTCCTTTTCGTGGTTCCGCTGGTCGCCATCGTATTCGGAACCGTATATCTCTACAACGCACGGGAGTTCGTCGAGTTGATTCTCGCACAGCCCGTCGACCGTCGTCAGACATACTGCGGCCTCTATCTCGGCCTCACACTTCCGCTGATCGTGACTTTTGTCGTCGGTCTTGCGCTGCCGTTCGCCTTGAATGGACTCGACGCACTGGCCTGGGGCAGGCTCGCAGCGCTCCTCGTCGCCGGAACCGTGCTGACGTGTGTCTTCACGGCGATCGCGACGTCGATCGCCGTGAAGTGCGAGGACCGGTTGCGCGGCCTTGGAGCCGCGATCGGAGTGTGGCTGCTCGTCACCATCGTGTACGACGGATTCGTGTTGCTGGTGCTCGCGGTTCTATCGGACTACCCGCTGGAACGTGCGACGCTCGGACTGATGATGGCCAACCCGATCGACATCGCGCGCGTGGGCCTGCTGCTGAGATTCGACGGGGCCGCGATGATGGGCTATACCGGCGCCGTGTTTCTCAAGTTCTTCAGTGGTTCCGCTGGAATGGTCGTCGCCACGCTTGCGCTGACGGCCTGGATCATCGCACCGATTGCGTTCGGAGTGCGCGTGTTCCAGAGGAAGGACTTCTGATTCGTGGTCAGAAGCACAGCAAGCACAGAAACTACGAAAACAACAATCTTACCGGATGGAATCGTGAATCGTTCAGGTCTCAAGTCGAGCTTTGTCGTACTCTCCCTGTTGGCGATCGGCGCGTGTGGAGGCGGGGAAAAGAAGGGAGATAGCGAGATGGGAGCTCCAGCGTCGTCGTCTCAGTCGTCGTCCCCGAGTGGCGACGTGGCTGCTCCGACCGGAAAAGTGGTGGTCGTCGAGCTCAACAGCGACGCGCAGGGCAACTATTTCAAGCCTGCGAAGTTCGAAGTGCATCGCGGCGACGTGATCCGGTTCACGCTTAAGAGCGGAGTGCATAACGTGCACTTCCTGCCTGATTCCAATCCCGGCAAGACAAACCTTCCTCCGGCGAGTGATTTCCTTCAGCTGCCGGATCAGACTCTGGATATCCCCGTCAACCTGGCACCGGGAAAGTACTATTTTCAGTGTGATCCACACGCAGCGTTGGGCATGCACGGATACGTGGAGGTAGAACGCTGAAGGCAAGTGCCACGGATGAGGTGCGACGGAACAAGGTCACCTACTGGTACAATTCTCCGGCTGTAATCCCCGGCCTGGCGACGGCCTTTGTCCTGGGTGGTCTCGCGGCATGGACCCTCAGGTCATCCGTATGGGCCCATAACATTTGGATGGCTGGGCTGGTTGCGGGTGGTGCAATCGTCGTGACGGGCACCATCCGCGGTGCGCTGCACGGCAGGTGGGCGTCAGACATAGTCGCGGCCATGGCGATCGTTACATCGGTCGTAATGAACCAACCCCTGGCCGGCCTGATCGTAGTGGTAATGCAAACTGGCGGCGAGGCGCTCGAGCGATATGCGGAGGGCCGAGCATCCCGTGCGGTTCAGGAGCTCGAGGCGGATCGTCCCAAATCAGCCCACGTCCTGCGCGATGGCGAGGTATCCGATATCAGAGCAGACGAGATCGTCGTCGGCGACAGGGTAATCGTACGCGCCGGCGAACTGATCCCGTGCGACGGAATCGTCGAAGAGGGCAGATCCGAGCTCGACACATCACGGCTCACCGGTGAATCGCTGCCGCAGTCGATCGAGCCGGGCGTACCGGTCAGCAGCGGAAGTATCAACGGCGATCGGCTGTTCACGATGCGCGCCACCGCGATCGCGGAGGCCAGTCAGTATGAGCGCATCGTGCAGCTCGTTCGGGCGGCACTGGAAACCAAGGCGCCGTTTCAACGGATCGCGGATCGCTACGCCGTCTGGTTCACGCCAATCACGCTCGTGATTGCGGTTGGCGCGGCCGCAGCTACGGGAGACGATCAGAGATTCCTGGCGGTGCTCGTCGTCGCGACGCCATGCCCACTCATACTCGCCCCGCCGATCGCGATAATCGGGGGAATCAATCGTGCGGCTCGGCGTCAGATAATCGTGCGCAACGGCGCCGCAATCGAGCGGCTGGCGACCGCCAACGTTGCAGTGCTCGACAAGACCGGCACGCTGACGATCGGAAAGCCTGTAGTTCATGCGGTCATTCCATATCCGCCGTTCTCGCGTGCAGACGTATTGCGTCTGGCCGGCGCCGTGGAACAGGGCGCCGCACATCTGCTCGCGCGTACGCTCACCGACGCAGCGAAGGCGGAGAATGCGTCTCTACCCCCCGTTCGGGATGTCGTCGAAGCTCCGGGCCGCGGCGTCACCGGGATAATCGGCGACGATACGGTGATGGTAGGCTCGCACGGCTTCATTGCCGAGCGTCTGACGCCGGACGCCGATAACTCGATTCCCGAGAATTCCTCCGTCGGACTCAAGGCGTATGTCGCGATCAATGGAAGATTCGCCGGCGTGGTGGCATACGACGAGCAGCTGCGAGACAGCGTGCCGGCAATTCTCTCCGATCTCGAGTCACTCGGCATTCCACGCGTCCTGCTGTTGTCAGGCGATCACGGTGACAATGCCCGTGCGATAGCAAAGTCGCTCGGCATCAACGAAGTTCGCGGCGATATGAAACCGGCAGACAAGGTTGATGTGGTAAAGGAGTTGACCACAGCGGGTGGTCGCGTTCTGATGGTGGGGGACGGCACCAACGATGCGCCGGCGTTGAGTGCAGCAACCGTCGGAATAGCGCTCGCAGGTCACGGCGGCGGCGTCACCGCGGAGGCAGCCGATCTCGTGATTCTTGTCGACGATCTGGGCCGCGTACCCGAGGCGATTCGCATCAGCCGGCGCAGCATGAAGATAGCGCGAGAAAGCGTCTGGGCCGGCCTTGGGCTCAGTGGAATCGCAATGCTGTTCGCGGCCGCCGGCAAGATCGCCCCAGTGCCAGGCGCGCTGCTTCAGGAAGTGATCGACATCGCAGTGATAATCAACGCACTACGCGCCAGCGCTGGCCCGCGACGATCTGTTCAGCGACCCATCAAGTAATCGATGACGTCGGAGGCCGTGTACGTCGTACGCGTGCCGAGGAAGCTCTGAATACCAAGCAGATCATCACCGCTCGTCAGCAGCGGCGGCTCCTCGATTCCGCCACCTCGCACCTGCGCCTGCCCGATGTTCGCCGTCAGTCCGTTGCAGAGACATTCACGACCCTCCGTGTCCTCCAGCGCGCCGCCCTTCTTGACATACGCGTCCACCGGCTCGGCGGGACAGCGATATCCGATGCGGCCATCCGCATCGCGGAAGGCGGTGCGCAGGTAGCCGAGATCGCATTTGCGCTCGCGACGCGGCCCGTCGGCGTTGTCGCCGGCCCATCGCACGACCTTGAAGGGATATCCTGTTGGCGACGCACGCGGATCTGTCACCACATCCAGATCTCCCAGCGCTGCGTGGGCCAGGACTTCCTTCTTGAGCGACTCGGCGATGCCGGATTCCTCGCAGTAGGCGAATAACGTTCCGACCTGAACGCCGGCCGCACCGGCGACAAGCGCGTCGACGAGTGCCTTCGGTGATCCGGCGCCACCCGCGATCCAGAACGGCAGCCCGAGCTCGGCGATGCGTGCGATGTCGACGACGTCGCGCTCTCCATAGATCGGCTCGCCCCGCTCGTTCAGTTTCTGTTCACCTCGCGGTGGCGCGTTGTGTCCACCTGCGGTCGGACCTTCCACCACGAAACCATCCACGCGGCCATTTGCCTTTCTGGCAAGCGTGGCTGCAAGCGACGTGGCCGCCACGACGGCGATGAATTTCGGCCGTTTCATCGGCATCGACTGGTCGACACCATGAGCCGCGGGATCGAAGCTGAGAATTTCAGACTCGCCGGCCGGCATTCCCTCGACGTCGAATTTCATCGATGCAGTGCGATGCTCGGAGAGCGCATCCAGCACGCCGGGGATCTCACGTGGTATTCCAGCGCCCATCAACACGTAATCCACGCCAGCGAGCATTGCACCGCACAGCGACGCCAGATTTGGCAGCTGTACCTTGGTGAGAAGATTGACGCCGACCAATCCGTCGTGGCCTTCCCTGGCCAGATACACTTCGACGAAATTCGCGAGCATCGTGACCTGCTGGCGCGCGACGCTGACGTGTTGCTTGTACATCGGAAGCATCTTGTACGGCTGAGCTGCTGCACGACCGTTCGGAAGGAAGTAACGCTTGAGTGCATCCTCACCGACGTGGGCGATCGGAAAATGCTCGATCGCTCGCCGTATGTGTCCACCCGGATCCCCGTCCTGGAGTCGGCGTACGAAAACCGTGTCGAGCGCAGTTCCTGAAACGACGCCGAGATGGCCGGCGCGCGCAACGGCGCGCGCCA
>DATNCZ010000530.1:0-12916 GCA_035553335.1 Gemmatimonadaceae bacterium | reverse complement strand
ATTTGAGCCGGATGACAGAGCACACTGAAACCATTCTGGATGCAAGCGCGGTGGAGCGAACGCTCCGCCGTATGGCTGGTGAGATAGTCGAAGCGAATGGCGGAACTGACAACCTCGTGATCGTCGGGATCCAGCGACGGGGAGTTCAGCTTGCCGATCGGATAGTTGCACTCATCAACGCGAGCGACGGTGTCGCAGTCCCGCGCGGAGCCCACGACATCACCCTGTATCGCGACGATCTGCAGACGATCGGTCCAAGGCCCGTGGTGGGGGCGACCGAGCTCCCGGGCTCGATCGACGGCTGCAACGTCGTCATCGTCGATGACGTCCTGTTCACTGGGCGAACCATCCGGGCTGCGCTGGACGAGCTGGCGGATTTTGGCCGTCCTGCCCGTATCGAGCTGGCCGTATTGATCGATCGCGGTGGCCGCGAGCTACCGATCCAGCCGGACATCGTCGGCAAGAAGGTGGACGCGCGAGCCGGCGATCGGGTGGACGTCCAGGTGCACGAGATCGATGGTCAGTCGGCTGTGGTCCTCGTGTCCAAGCGATTCGAATGACAGCAGCGGCGCCGCTCGGAAAGGATTTGTTGGGGCTGGAGCCCCTCAGCGGGGAACAGATCAGTCTCATTCTCGACACAGCAGAGCCGTTCAAGGAAATCAGCGAGCGCGCGATCAAGAAAGTGCCGACGCTACGCGGCTCGACGGTGGTGAATCTCTTCTTCGAGAACTCCACACGGACGCGTATCTCGTTCGAGTTCGCCGAGAAGCGGTTGTCCGCGGATACCGTGAACGTTTCGTCCAGCGGATCCAGCGTATCGAAAGGCGAAACGCTGGTGGATACGGCACGCAATCTCGAAGCGATGCGGATCGACATGGTGGTGATCCGCCACGGCTCATCCGGCGCGGCGAAGTTTCTCGCCGGCCGCATCGAATCCAACGTCATCAACGCGGGCGATGGGACGCACGAGCATCCGACGCAAGGGCTGCTCGACCTGCTCACGCTTCGCGATCACTTCAAGCGAATCGAGGGACTGCGCGTCTGCATCTGCGGAGACGTGCTGCACTCGCGCGTCGCGCGCTCCAACATCTGGGGGCTGCGCAAGCTGGGTGCGGAGGTCGCTGTATGCGGTCCGCGCTCGCTCATGCCCAACGCGATCGACGAGATGGGTGTGACAGTGTTCTCGCGCATCGAGGAGGCGATCGAGTGGGCCGACGCCCTCAACATCCTGCGGCTGCAGCTCGAGCGCATGACGGCGGGCTACATACCTTCGCTGCGCGAATACAATCGTGTTTTCGGCGTGACGCGCGAGCGGCTCGAGCGCGCGCCACGCGATGTGCTAATCCTTCATCCGGGACCGATGAATCGCGGTGTAGAGATCGATTCCGACGTGGCCGATGGGCCACATAGCGTGATACTCCCACAGGTGACGAACGGTGTCGCGGTGCGGATGGCGGTGTTGTATCTCCTGTCGGGCGGGCGTCCCGAGCTGGCTGAGTCCGCCAAGGCCGGGAAGGGAGCACCATGACGCGCCCGGTACTTCTCACGGGCGGGCGCGTTCTCGATCCGTCGCAGCAGATGGACGCCGTCGCTGACGTGCTGCTCGTCGATGGCACCGTTGCGGCAATCGGCCGTGATATCGGGCGGCCGGACGACGCGCAGACTGTCGATTGCGCAGGGTTGATCGTGTCGCCGGGATTCATCGACGTGCACTGTCATCTGCGCGAGCCGGGACGCGCCGACGTCGAAACCATCGCGAGCGGCGCACGTGCGGCGGCAGCAGGAGGCTTCACCGCCGTCTGCGCGATGCCCAATACCGATCCGGTCATCGACAATCCGGCGGCGGTCGGCTTCGTCGTGCGACAGGGGTTGCGCGCTGGCGCTGCACGGGTGTATCCGATCGGCGCAATTTCCGTGGGCCAGCGCGGCGAGGCGCTCGCGGAGTTCGGCGAGATGGTGGACGCCGGTGCAATCGGCGTGAGCGACGATGGCAAGCCCGTCGTGTCCGCGCAGCTCATGCGCACGGCGCTCGAATACGCGCGTACGTTCCAGATTCCGGTCATCGATCACTGTGAGGAACCGACGCTTGCCGCCGGCGGCGCAATGAACGAGGGCATCGTCTCCGCGCGGCTCGGCCTCAAGGGGATCCCGGACGAGGCCGAGGAGATCATGGCGATCCGCGACATACTGCTGGCGCGCCTCACTCGTGGCCACGTGCATCTCGCGCACATGAGCACGAAGGGTTCGGTCGAGCTGATTCGGTGGGGCAAGGATCGCGGCATCAACGTCACGGCCGAGGTCTGCCCGCATCATCTCTCGCTCACCGAGGAGGCGGTCGAGGGCTACGATACGAACGCCAAGATGAATCCACCGCTCCGCACCGCGGAGGACGTCGAAACGCTGCGTCAGGCCGTGCGCGATGGAACGATCGATCTGGTCGCCACGGATCACGCGCCGCACCATTATGACGAGAAGGAGCGCGAGTTCCAGAATGCTCCGAACGGAATCGTCGGACTGGAGACGGCGCTCTCCGTCGTGGTGGATAGCCTCGTCGTACCGGGCCACATCGACTTCGGAACGCTGGTGGACCGCATGTCCTGCAGTCCGGCTCGACTGTTCGGCCTCCCCGGAGGTACTTTAAGAGTTGGATCGCCGGCCGACGTCACCGTTTTCGATCCGGCTCGTCGCTGGACGGTGGATCCCGATCTGTTCCTGTCCAAGGGCCGCAACACACCGTATGCTGGAATGACGCTGACCGGCCGAACGATTTGCACCGTCGTCGCGGGTCAGGTCGTCTACACTCTGAACTAGCAGAGGAAAGAGTAATGACAGCGACCGATACCGAAGCGATGTCGGCTCTGCACGAGTTGTTGGACGAGCGGCAGCGCTACCAGGGCTGGCTCGCCACACTCGAAGGCCGTCGTGGGTCGACTCCGCCGCACGTGTACGAGCGCGTGCAGCGCGATTACGCCGGTCGTCTCGACCGCGTGATGCAGACGCTCGCCGAGCGGGCGGGACAGCTGACGGGCACCATCGAGGCGATGAAGACGGATCTTGCGGCTCTCCGCGATCAGGAGTCCGATCGCACCGACGAACGGAACGAGGCGGAGCTTCGCGCGGCCGTGGGCGAGTTTACGCCGGACGAATGGGAGCGGCGCAGGGTCGAAGTGGACAGCGAGATCGAGCGTATCGCCGCTGAGCGGAGATCGGTCGAAGACGAGCTGCAGGAATTGCAGCGGATAGTCGCGCTTACAGCGTCGGTCCAACCCGCGGCAACGACGTCCGCGTCGGCGGCGGAGCGGCCGGGCGAATCGCGGCCCGGCGACGGCGCGCAGCAAACAGCGCAGCGCGACGCGTCGTCGCACGCACCCGCGCAGGGAGCTCCACAGGCGGCGCCATCGATCGATGAATTCGTGGCGGAGTGGCGTCCGTCGCAAGTGCATACGCAACACCAGGGAAATTCATCGCGCGAGCAACACGACAATATTCCCGACACGAAAGATCTGGAAGATCTTGTCATCCCGGCAGCGCCGATGGGAGGGAATCCGGTTGGCGCGGCCGGCGCGGATTACGGAATCGCCAACGGTGTGACCGGCGTAGCGGCGGCGGCAGCATCCGCTCCGTCGCAAACGCGCACGCCGCCGCCGATCCCCGCGCAGTCCGCTGACAGGGATACGGACAAGACTCTGAAGTGCCCTGAGTGCGGCGCGATGAACTACGCGACCGAGTGGTACTGCGAGCGCTGCGGCGGCGAGCTGTCGACGTTCTAGGAGCGCGGGAGGACGCTGCTGCGCTACGAGCGGCGTGATAGCAGCGGTATGCGTGACGGTCGTCAGCGCGCGCCGTTACACGATATGACCGAAGTAGATGTCAGTGTCGTACTGAATCGCGACTGAGCCGTCGTCAGCGTATTCGTCGAAGATTCTTCTCAGCTCGCGCAGCATGGGCAGATAGCCTGGATGGCTGGCTGTGGGCGTGTAGGAGGAGGAGAGCAACCGGCCGCGCAAGCCGTCGAAGTCGAAGCGTTGCTCGTTGTAAAGCTTGCGATGCTGAAATGCGATGCCACGCTCTCCACCAAACAGTGCGCGCAATCGCGCAGCGTCCAGGTGCTGGTGCCGGACCTGACGGTAGTCGGTACCGTACCGCTCGAGCATCGCATCGTAATCGCGAAGAAACGGAGTGCTGTCGAGCTGTCGCGCATTCCACAGCAATACCGCCCAGCCGCCGGGCCGAAGAATGCGCGCGAACTCCGTTCTCGCCAGCTGTGGATCGAACCAGTGGAATGCCTGACCGGCGGTGACGTAATCGACCGACGCGGCGGGAAGGGTCGTGGCTTCGGCGCGCGCGGCCACGCTGTGAAAATGCGGATACGCCGCCAGCAGTCGCTCGGCCGCCTCGCGCATCGCGGCGTTCGGCTCGACGCCGAACACGGTGTTGCCATTGCGGAGAAAGAGCTCCGATGAGATGCCGGTGCCCGATCCCACGTCGGCAATCTCTGCATGTGGGGAAAGGCCCGTTTCGCGAGCCAGGACGTCGATTACCTCGGCGGGGTAGCCGGGCCGGTAACGGACGTAATCGTCCACGCGATCGGAGAAACGGCGCGTGGGATCTGACGGGGTATCGTGCATCGCCAACTCCGGCGGGATGGAACCGCTCAACGAACGGGGTCTGCCCCATTCCGATGAGACGTCACGACGCCCGGCGCGGACATGTCCGCGCCGTGTTACGCGGTTGCTTTCTTCGCGGCCTTGGCCATGCGGCTCTTGCGGCGCGCAGCGGCGTTCTTGTGGACGAGGCCCTTGCGCGCTGCACGATCGAGCAGCGTGACGGCTTCGGCCATAGCTTCGGATGAAGCGTTTTCGGCTCTCGCCTTCTTGAGGGCGGTACGGAGCGTCGAGCGCTGCGCGCGGTTACGGACCTGCGCGGCACGGGACTTCCGCATATTCTTCTTCGCGGACGCGATATTCGGCATGACGGGGCTGGTTAACTCGATGAAGCGAAAGCGTTTCCGATTCGCGACTAGCCTCGTAAATTAGGTCATCCCCATAACCGAGTCAAGTTGGATAGCGTCACTCAGCTTCTACTAATAGGTCCAGTCCTGCTCTTCTCCATGGTCGCCCATGAGTACGCTCATGGGTGGGTAGCCATGAAGAACGGCGACCCCACCGCGTACCAGCTAGGCAGGCTCACATGGAACCCGATCAAGCACATCGATCCGTTCATGACGATCCTGCTGCCGGTCTTCCTGGCCATTTCGCACGCCCCCATCCTTGGCGGGGCAAAGCCGATCCCTGTCAATCCGCGAAATTACCGTAACTTCAAGCAGGGCGACATCATGGTGTCGCTGGCGGGTGTCACCACAAATGTGATCCTTGCCTTCGTTTTCACTGCCGTGGTTCCGCTGCTGTATTTCCCGGGTCGGGCCTTCCCGAACGCCGAGAACGGGTTCGCGATCCTGCAGCGGATGTTCATCTACGGAATCGAGATCAATCTCATTCTTGCTGCGTTCAACCTGCTTCCAATCCCTCCGCTGGACGGTTCGCACGTGTTCAAATACGTGCTGCCGCCGGCGTGGGCGTTGTCCTATGAGCGCATCAGCCGTTTCGGCTTGCTGATCATCTACGCGTTGCTGTTCCTGGGCGGGCCGCTGCTCACATGGTGGCTCTTTCCCGCCGAGGCGATCACCAACTTTCTCGTTGGTACCGTCGGCGGGTTCATACTGCCGTGGCAGGGCGTGCTGTGATGACGGCCGTCGATGTGCGCGACGGCGAGCATTCGGCCGGTCAGCCGGAGGACGAGGAACAGCGCGGCTTCATCGTGGAGCTTCCGGAGTTCTCGGGACCGCTGGATCTGTTGCTGTCGCTGATTCGCGACGAGCAGGTGGACATCTACGACATTCCGATCGCGCGGATAGCAGAGCAGTTTCTCGCGCGCATTCACGGGATGAGCATCGATGATGCGGCGGACTACCTCGAGATGGCCGCGCGTCTGCTTCGCATCAAGGCGCAGATGCTGCTGCCGCGTCCCGAAGGTCTTGAAGCGTGGGAGGATCCGCGCGCCGAGCTGGTGCGGCGCCTGCTCGAATACCAGCAGGTGCGCGAAGTGGTGGACGTGCTCGAGCGGCTCGGGGACGATCGTCGCAACAGATTCGCTCGCTCCTACGTTCAGCCGCAGGTCGAGCAGATAGATCGTGATGACCGGCCGTTCGCGGCCACACTCGCGGACCTGTTTGCAGCGGTGGATCGCGTGTTGCGTCAGGCCAAGCGTCCGCTCGTGCATGACGTGATTCCGCGCGCGCTGGACGTGGATGGCGCGATCAAGTCGATCAGGGCCGTGATGGCGCTGCGCGCGCGCGCCAGGTGGGGCGACATCGTGTCGCGCGACGCGGAGCCGTGGCAGATACTATCCGTGCTGCTCGCGCTGCTGGAACTGGCGAAGAGTGGCGAGCTGCGCATCGTGCAGCCGAAACCGTTTGCATCGATGGAGTTGAGTGGTGACACCGTTAGCTAGACTGCTGGAGGCCGCGCTGTTCGCAAGCGCCCGCCCGATTCCATCCGATTCGCTCAACCAGCTGGATCCGGAATCCACGCCTGCCGCTGTCTCGTCGGCGCTGGATGAAATTCGCGAGCGTTACGACAACGAGGGTCACGGCGTGGAGCTCGTCGCGGTGAGCGATGGCTGGCAGATACTCACGCGTCCGGAATACACAGAGGCGATCGAGCGGGCGCAACTGGCCGCGCGTCCTCAACGGCTGTCCGGCGCGGCGCTGGAGACGCTCGCGATAGTCGCGTACCGTCAGCCGATCGGCAGAATGGAGATCGAGGATATTCGTGGTGTGGGTGCCGGTGCGATTCTCAAATCGCTGCAGGAGCGAGGTCTCGTCGACGTGGTTGGCCGCGGCGAGGGAATGGGCCGTCCGTTGCTTTATGGCACGACTCCGTTGTTTCTCGAGCATTTCGCGTTGCGGCATCTGGGCGAGCTTCCTCGCGCCGATGAGTTGACGGTAGCGCTCCGTCCCGCTCTTTCCCAGGCGTCCTGATGGCGGAGGCGATGCGCCTTCAGCGCGCGCTCGCGCGAGCGGGTATTGCATCACGACGAAAAGCCGAAGAGCTGATCGCGGCGGGCCGCGTAACGGTCAACGGGGCCGTCGCGACGCTCGGCCAGGTTGTGGATCCGGCCGGAGACAAGATCCTCGTGGACGGGCGCCGTGTCGGTGCTCCGCCGGCGACGGTATGGCTCCTGCTCAACAAGCCGGCCGGCGTGGTAACGACGGCCAGTGACCCTGGAGGAAGGAAAACTGTCTTCGATCTGGTAGCTGATCAGCCGGGACTGACGTACGTCGGCCGCCTGGACTATCTGACCGAAGGCGCCCTTCTGATGACGACAGATGGCGCGGCCGCTCACGCGCTGACGCATCCGAGCCGCGGAGTGGAACGAACTTACGTGGCAGCGGTACGCGGAGACGCAGTATCGGAAGCACGCGAGGCGATGCGCGGCGTGGAGCTCGAGGACGGCGTTGCGTATCCGATCTCGGTTACGGCCAACCCCATTCCGGGCCGGCGCCACTACGAGTTCGAGATCGTGCTGGCGGAGGGAAAGCATCACGAGGTGCGGCGACTGTGTGCTGCCCTTGGATTGGAAGTGGAACGACTGGTGCGTACGAAGTTCGGACCAGTTCGGCTCGGCGCACTACCAAGCGGCGCGAGCCGGCCGCTGAACAAGCGTGAATCCGATTTAATCAGCTCACTCGTCAAACAGCCACCACATGGAAGACACGGCACTCGTCAACGCGGTAATCAGTGAAGTAGGGAAGCGTGTTGTAGGCCAGAATTACATGGTGGAGCGGCTGCTCGTAGGACTGCTCACGGGCGGCCACGTGCTTCTCGAGGGTGTGCCTGGCCTGGCAAAGACGCTCACCGTGCGCACGCTGGCCGAAACAATCAGCACGTCGTTTCAGCGAATACAGTTCACTCCCGATCTGCTGCCGGCGGATGTCATCGGCACGCAGGTGTACGATCAGTCGACGGGTCGCTTCTCCGTTAAACAGGGGCCGATCTTCGCGAACATAGTCCTGGCGGACGAAATCAATCGCGCGCCGGCGAAGGTGCAGGCTGCATTGCTCGAAGCGATGCAGGAGAAGCAGGTTACGATCGGCGGCACGACGTACATCCTGCAGGAGCCGTTTCTCGTGCTGGCCACGCAGAATCCGATCGAGCAGGAAGGAACCTATCCGCTGCCCGAGGCGCAGATAGACCGCTTCATGCTCAAGCTGTACGTTGGTTATCCGACGCGCGACGAGGAGAAGGAAGTGTTGCGCCGCATGGCGGGCAAGGACGAGATACCCGTGAGGCACGTCGCGACCCCCGAGGCGGTGCTGGCTGCACGCAAGCGCATCGGCGACCTGTACATGGACGACAGGATCGTCGATTACATCGTCGACATCGTGGAAGCGACTCGCAATCCGAAGGGTGCGAATCTGCCGGATCTCGCGCCGCTGATCGAGTTCGGTGCGAGTCCGCGCGCAACGCTGGCACTCGCACAGGGGTCGCGCGCAATTGCCTTCCTGCGCGATCGTGCGTACGTCACACCCGACGACGTCAAGGCGATCGCACCGGACGTCCTCAGGCACCGCGTGCTAATCACGTACGAGGCGGAGGCTGAGGATGTGACGAGCGACAACGTCGTGTCGCGCATTCTCGACACGATACCAACACCGTAGCAGCGTGCTCAACTTCCTGAAGCGTCGCGCAGCGCCGAAGGAAGCGCCGGCCCAGCGGCCGGTGCGCATCTCGCCCGAGATCCTGAAGCAGGTGAAGCGCGTCGAGCTCAAGACGCGCGGACTCGTCGACGCACTGTTCTCGGGCGAGTATCGCTCCGTGTTCAAGGGGCAGGGGATGGAGTTCTCGGAAGTGCGCGAGTACATACCCGGCGACGAGGTGCGCACGATCGACTGGAACGTCACCGCGCGCATGAACCGGCCTTTCGTCAAGCGTTACATCGAGGAGCGCGAGCTGACCGTGGTGCTGGCGCTCGACATCTCAGGATCGGAGAGCTTTGGCACCGTCTCGCGCTTCAAGAGCGACGTGATGACGGAGTTCGCGGCCGTCATAGCAATGGCAGCGGTACGCAACAACGATCGCGTGGGCCTCATCTTCTTCACGGATCGTGTGGAACACGTCGTACCGCCGCGCAAGGGCAAGCGCCACGTGCTGCGAATCGTGCGCGACCTGCTCGCGTTCGTGCCGAAGGGCAAGGCTACCGATCTCCGGCCAGCGCTGGAGTACATGCAGCGCACGCTGCGGCAGCACACCGTGATCTTTCTGGTCTCCGACTTCCAGGACGAAGGGTACGAGCACGCGCTCAAGGTGCTGGGTCGCCGGCATGACATAGTCGCCGTTACGCTGAATGATCCTGCCGAGCAGACACTTCCGAGTGTCGGGCTGGCGCGAATGCGCGATCCCGAGACGGGAGAATTCCTTGAAGTCGACACGAGCGATCGGCGAGTGCGGGCTGCGTATGCAGAGCACATTGCCGCCGAGCTGGCGGGGCGTCGTCGAGTGCTGCGCAGGTCGGGAGTGGACGAGATCGAGCTGACTACCGACGGATCCGTGATCGAGCCACTGCTCAAATTCTTTCGCACGCGTGAGACTCGAGCGCGCTCGTACCGATGACGATAGTAGCATTGTTCTTTTGGTTGCTTCAGGCTACGACGCCAGCAAGTCAGCTGCAGGTCGGCACCGCGGTGCGGCCGGAAACGACGACAGTGGGACAGCACTTCGTCGCGACGATCCGGGTGCGCGTTCCGAACGGCACGCAGGTGATCTTTCCAACGCGACCGGACAGCGGGGCGCACGTGGATTCGGCCGGCGCGACGACTCGTACCGAATCGATGGCGGGCGGATTCACCGAAACCACGGTCAACTACGTGCTTGCGGCCTGGGACACCGGCGGCCAATCGCTTGGTCTCGACAGCATCGTGGTGATCGGTCCGGGCGGCCAGCGTACAGCCGCACTGAAGAACTTCGCCGTACGCGTTCGGTCGGTCCTGCCCGCGGATACGTCGCTCCGGAAACCAAAGCCGTATCGTCCGGTGGTCGCCATCGAGCCCTTCAACTGGATTCCATGGGCGTTGGCGGCTGCAGCGATTGCTCTCGTCGCTCTCCTGATCTGGTTCTGGCGTCGCTGGCGTCGTCGCGTCGCTCGCGGACTGTCACCGTTCCAGGTTGCGGAGCGCGACTTTGCGCGCATTGATTCGCAGCGACTCATCGAGTCCGGCGAGTCCGAGCGGTACGCTGTCGAGATGGCTCGGGTCATGAGGACGTATCTGGCAGCGACAGTTCCGTCGGCGGCGCAATCAGCGACGACTCACGAGCTCGCGGATTCACTGCAGCGCTCACCCGTCGTTCCGACACCGCTATTGCTCGACGTTCTCGATACGACCGACCTCATCAAGTTCGCGCGCGAGAGCTCCACCGCGGAGCGCGCACGGGAAATCGGTGTGGCGGCGCGGAGCATCGTCGCCGATGTGAATACGGCGATCGAGGCGGCCAAGGCGGCAAGCGCCGCGACCGCAAAGGCGAAGGCAGCGTGATGCAGATACCGCCGGTTCAGCTTGTCACGCCGCTCGCGCTGCTGTTGCTTCTTGCGCTCCCCATCTGGTGGATCGTACGCGCGCGCAAGCGTCCTCCCGCGATCACGTTCTCGCGCACTTCCACGCTCGCTCGCGGCCCGCACGTGGGATCCGCTGTCGAGCGCACGCTGTTCATCCTCCGTAACATCGTTCTTGCGGCGCTCGTACTCGCGCTTGCGCGCCCGCGCGGCGTCGGTCATTCCGAGAATGTGACGAGCCAGGGAATCAACATCGTGCTGGTCATCGATCTGTCGAGCTCGATGCTCGCCGAGGATTTCCAGCCGTCGAATCGGATTGCCGTCGCGAAGGCGACGGTCAAGCGGTTCATCGCGGGGCGCACCTCGGATCGGATCGGGCTCGTTGCGTTCGCGGCGGAGGCGCTCACTCAAGTGCCGCTCACGACCGATTATCCAGTGGTGATGCAGGCTGTCGATAATCTGCAGGCGGGTCAGCTGGAAGATGGGACTGCGATCGGCACGGCGATCGCGACCGCTGCGAACAGACTGCGGACGGCGCCGGGAAAGTCCCGCGTAATGATTCTCCTGACCGACGGCGTGAACAACCGTGGGGACATCGATCCGCTGACGGCTGCTCGCGCAGCTGCCGCGTACGGCGTCAAGATCTACAGCATCGGAGTCGGCACGGAGGGTATGGCGCCGGTGCCAGTCGGTCGCGGGTTGTACGGCCTGCGGTATGAGAACCAGCCGGTCGAGATCGACGAGGCTTTGCTGACGCGCATCTCCAGCATGACGGGCGGACGCTACTTCCGCGCGGTCGACGCCACCGCGCTTCAGAACATCTATTCGCAGATCGATACGCTGGAGCGCACGCCGGTTCAATCCACCACTTACGTGCGCTACAGCGAGCTGTTTCGCTGGCCGCTCGGTCTCGCGGTGATTGCGTTGCTCGTCGAGCTGGGCGTGGCGGCAGTGAAGGCGCCACTGCCATGATTCGTTTTTTGGAGTGGCCGTGGGCCGTTGCATTCGCCGTGCTGCTGCCAGTCGCGGGCGTGATCGCGCTGATCGTTGGGCGCCGGTCGCGCATCCGTCGTCTCGCGCTGCTGGGCACCCGAACGATGCTTGCGCGACTTGCGCCGCTTGGCACGCGTCGGGGCCCGTGGCACAACGTGCGCATCGTCACTTCGCTCGCCCTGCTCGGCGCCGCGGTGTCGGGCCCGCGTTGGGGTCAGGAGAGCTCGGTCGTCAGCCGCAGCGGCGCAGACGTCGTGCTCGCGCTCGACGCGTCGCTGTCTATGACCGCGACTGACGAGCGTCCGTCGCGCCTCGCGAAGATGAAGCAGGTCGTGCGTCAGCTTCGCGCATTGTCGCCGGACGATCGATTCGCGATGCTTGCATTTGCGGGCAAATCCTACATCCTCACGCCTCTTACGACCGACGACGGCGCTCTTGCGCTGTACCTGGACAACCTCGATCCGACGGTTGTGGGCGAAGCGGGCAGCTCGATGTCGAGTGCGCTGCGCCAGGCTACCGCTCTGCTCAGTCTGGGCAAGGGAAACGGCAACAAGGCCATCGTGTTGATGAGCGACGGTGAGGCGTTCGAGCCGCTATCGGATGTTGCGGCAGCTGCCAAGCGCGCGAAGGATGCCGGTATAGAGGTCGTGACAGTTGGATTCGGCACGCCGCAGGGTTCGACCATACCCATTGTCGAGAACGGCGCCACGACGGTGAAGCGCGACGAGAACGGGCAGGTCGTCGTGACACAATATCATCCCGAATTTCTGCGTACCGCTGCAGATTCAGCCGGTGGAGTGTTCGTGCCGGCCGAGGCCACGAACAAGGCCGAGGCTGTGAGGTCGGCGATTCAGCGGCTCAAGACCGAGGCGCACGCAGTTCAGACGGGACGCGATCTCACACCACGATTCCAGTGGTTCGTCGCACCAGCGTTGCTGCTCCTGTTGCTGGATGCATTGCTCGGGCTCCGATCGAGGCGGCGTCTTGCCAGCGCTGCGATCATTGCGGCGGGGACACTTGCGGCGTGTTCACCCAATTCCAGGACCGAGCTCCTGGCATACAATCGCGGTACCACGCTGCTTTCGCACGATTCGCTTGCTGCCGCCGTGCCGATTCTCGATTCTGTCGAGGCGAGACATGGCCCGATGGCTTTCAACGCGACGTTCAACGCAGGCTGGGCGTATCTTGTTACGGGAAGGAAGCTGCGCGGCGACACGGCGGCCCAGCCACTGGACAGCGCTCTGGCGCATTACCGACGGGCGCTGACTCTGACGCCCGACGATCGCGACGCCAAATGGAACTACGAGCTCGCGCT
>DATNCZ010000529.1:0-3633 GCA_035553335.1 Gemmatimonadaceae bacterium | reverse complement strand
ATCTTTGAACGCAACCCTATCGGGTGCGTCACCAAAGACTGCGGGCGTCTCGCAAGGCCTCGCGCATCCGAACTCTCACGCGCCGATCGTCGAGGCCACGACGGGCTACGGCGGCAGTTGGTGCGGGCCCGAGGCAGTCGGGCCTAACGTAACGACGCCCGACACTACCGGAGTAGTGCCGGGCGTTGCAGTTGCGCCTCCTGGGCTCGAACCATGACTCTCCTGATCCAGAGTTCGGGAGGGGCGACACCATCTTCCGACATCCTGCCGCTTTCCCCTGCGTAGATGCCGGGTTAGGCCGGATTGCCTAGCGAGCCCTGTCGGTTGATACCGGGTGCAAACCGTAGCAGAAACCGTAGCAGGTCGAGACTGTGACTAACGTCGTAAAGTTCGCGGGACGGGAATACGACCCGGAAACGCACCCGTACTACAACCGGGCGCGGTGCTACGACCCGCAACTCGCTCGCTTCGTCTCCGAGGATCCCATCGGCCAATCCGGAGCCGAAGACCTTGAAATCCCCAGAGTTTCGCCAGCCGACCGGTCTTCTTGCGTTGAGGATCGTCCAAGCGTAGATCAGGCCTTCCCCCCTAACAGGAGCGGGTCATGGCACCGGTCACGGAAGTCGCGTCGGCGCCTCTGCCGGAAGTCGTCGCGCAGCTGATCCCACGCAATCTCGAAGGTCGAACAGCTCTCATCACCGGCGGCTCACGCGGCATCGGCCGCGGCATTGCGCTCAAGCTGGCAGAGCGGGGAGCTCGCATCGCGATCACGTACGTAGCGCACGAGGATGCAGCGCAGCAGACCGTTGAGGCCGTGAAGCGCCATGACACGATCGGCACGGCCATATATCTCGACGTTGGGGACCGCCACCAGATTGATCGTGGGATCGACGGAGTAGTGCAGGAGCTGGGACCGATCCACATTTTCGTGAGCAACGCGCGCACGGAGATTCCCACCTTTTATGCCACGCCGTTCAGCATTACTGCCGAGCAGTGGAATACGGCATTCGATACCCAGCCGACCGCCTTCTTGCACGCTGTGCGTAAGGTGACCGAAGTAATGCCGGACAACGGCCGCATCCTCACGCTCACCTACGGTACGGGCAGCCGCACGGGTAGTTGGCAGCCGTGGGTGGCCATGGGCGCCGCGAAAGCGGCGACCGAATCGCTGGTTCGTTATTTCGCGGTCGCGCTCGCACGCCGCGGCATCACGGTGAACGCAGTCAGCCCCGGCTTCATTGATGACAGCGTCGTGAAGAGTCTGCCCGAGGTCGCGCAGAAGATGATCAGCGACTGGGCGGGCAGCGGCTGGACGCCCATGGGCCGTCTGGGCACGCCCGCCGACATCGGCAACGTCGTCGCGCTGCTGTGCTCAGACGAGGCCAGTTGGATCACGGGGCAGACCATTTATGCGGACGGCGGCGCATCCATCGTAATGCCCGAGCTGCCGCCCGCATTGCAACAGGGCTGAGCCACGTGACCGTCGACCGCCGGCTTTGCTGTAGCGAAAACGCCTCACCGAAAGCCCGGTGAGGCGTTTCTCAAACAACTCAACGAACGACGACCTGCTACCAGGCCATGGCACCCTGTCTTGCAGACGGACACGTGGCGGTGGCAAACCAGACGTTGTCCGATACCATGTCGAGGCGATTTCCAAACTGCCTTTCTCCCGCGCCGCTCACGGTTTGGAATCGGCGCGATGCCAATTCGCCATGAGTTGGCGGTGCGCAGCAGATGCCGTCGCGGTGTCGCCCGCCGCCCGGCTCGCTCGTGAGAGATCCATCAACGTCAGTGAACGCCCCGGCGTCCGCGCAAGCGCAAGCTCCAACTCGTGACGCGCGTCGACAGCACGCCCTAGCGACAACAGCGTTTCGCCCAGCAGCTCGTGCGACGGCTTCGGCACTTCGGGCGGCCCAAACATGAACGGGATGGCATCTTCCGCCGCGGCCGCACTGCGCAGCAGCGCGATCGCACGATCGTTGCTTCCGCGGCGCAAGCGCATGAGCGCGCGGAGTTCGTCCTCGCCTACGGCCATCGCATCACCCATCTCGGGCATCCGCTTCCCCATAGGGCTGCCGCTCAACGTCGCCCGCGATTCGTGGATCCGGTCGATCAACGACGCGGCTGTACTGGTGTCGCTCCGACGAAGCGCATCGAACGCCGATGCGAAGTCGAGCGTGGACTGAAGGTACGCACCAAAAACTCCTGACGCACGGCGGGTATTCGCTACACTATTGATGATCTCGCGGTCGGGTTGCTCGACGTCGATGATGTAGCGCAAGCGCATCTGCGCATACCCTATCGCCATGCCAGACGAGGCGGTGCTCCCCGCACGACACGCGTCCATCATTCTGCGCGCGTCGGCGAGACGCCCCTGCTGCAGGTATGCGTACTGAAGCCACAAAGCGTAATGCCCGCAGTTCGGAGCAGTGGCCGTCGCTGCGCCTCGCCCGACATCGTCGTTAGTACGGATTGCCACCTCGTTCGCCGCGACGACGTCGTCCCACATCCCGAGCGCGACGAAGATGTGCGACGTCATGTGCTGCGCGTGCGGTGCATTTGGCGCGACTTTCGAGTACCTGCGCGCCGCTTCGAGTGCCAGCCGCGCGTGCGCCGGATCATCGTAGGCGTGGATCGCGTAATGCAGAGCGCCCGGGTGCTGCGGATGCTCGCGCATGACCTTCATCGCGATCGACCCGGCGCGCAGATACGTCGAATCGGTGCGCGGAAAGAGCGAGAGCAGCGACAACGCATAAAAGAGCTGCGCGTCGACGTCGTCGGGATATTTCTTGGCCAGTTGCTCGGCGGCACGCGCGTACGCGCTGTCGCGCGCGGCATTCGTCCCCGCACTGAAGTACAAGACGTCGAGGGTGCGCAGGTAGTCCTTCTCGCGCTCAGTCGGCGCTTTCGCCAACCGCTCGGCTGCAGTGGCGCCGAGCCGCGCGAGCACGGCGCGAGCGGCGACGGAGTCCTGCTCGCGCCAGACGCCATGGTTGTACGTCATCGCCTCGCCCCAGTATGCCATGGCGAATCGCGGATCGAGCTTCTGCGCTGCCCGAAACGCGGCGGCCGCTTCCGGATATTGGAAGTTGTGCAGCAGCGCCAGGCCACGGAGAAACGCCGGCTGGGCGGCGCGAGCGCCCGAGTTCGCGAACGATACGATGCCGAATTGACCGCTTGCGGGACGCGAAATGCCGCCGACAGCAAATGCGACGACAACAGTGAACCGGAGCGCCCGTGGACAGGCGGTGTTCATGGCCTCAACGACCCACGCGCGGCGGAGGGATCGCGCACTTCGGCTGAGAGGGTTCAACAACCGAATAGCAGCAGGCCGGGCATTCGTGCGCAATGATCGTAGCATGAGGACGCTCAAGGTAGACCGTTGAGTCCGCTAGCAAGCGCGACCCGATGGGACGACGTCGTTTCGCGGCGTGAGTCTACGTCAAGCGCGCCACTTGAGCGTTTGCTGGATGTTATTTGCTTGGCCGCACCTTCGAGAAGTCCCTTCGAGAAGTCCCTGACTTCCTTCTCCATTCGATCGGGCGACACGGCGCCTTCGGATATCCCCGGATTCTTCGGATGGATCGCGTATCGCAATCGTGATCGGCTCGTCGCCCGGAGAACGCGCGCTAC
>DATNCZ010000528.1:0-5622 GCA_035553335.1 Gemmatimonadaceae bacterium | reverse complement strand
AGCAGTACCCCTCCATCCGGCACGGGTACGCGTAGCACGAGCTTCCGGTCGCGACCACCCTTGCGGAAGCCCTTTCCCTCGTAGATGCGGTTGATGAGAATCCGTCGCACCACTACCATCACCATCGCGAGAGTTGGCAGTGCAACCACGAGTCCGAGCGGACCGAGCAGGCTCCCAACGACGAGTACCGCCATGATGGTCAGCACCGGCGGTAGCTCGACTTGCTTGGACATCACGAGCGGCGACACGAGATTGCCCTCGATGAGATGCACTATCACGCCGACGCCGAGCACGAGCATGGCGCGCGTTCCGCCATTGGGACCGGTGAGGACGAAAGCCGCCGGCAACGTCGTGCTGAGCAGTGAGCCGAAGAACGGAACTATCGCGACCATTCCCGTGAACACGCCGAACGTGAGCCAGTACGGCACGTTGAGCACCCACAGAAAGAACGCTGTCAGAATCGCGAGCACCGTCATCGTCGTCAACTGCCCTACGATGTAGGCACGCAGCGAGCCCGCAATATCGCGCAGAATGTCGCGCACGAGATCGCGATGTCTCGGCGGGAACAGCGCGATGAGCCATTCGCGATACACGCCGGGTTGCAGCGCGAGATAGATGCTCATCACAAAGACAGAGAACACGTCGATCAGAATTCCGACGACGGAGAACACGCGCGAGAACATTCCCTGCGCGTAGCTCGACATCTGATCGTACAGTGCACGCAATACCTGATGCTGGCCGGTCTTCCAGTAGCCGCTCATGCCGGGAAGGCTGACCACGAAGCGATCGAACGACGCCTCCCAGCTCGTGATGTAGGTGGGAAGGACATCCACGAGCTCTCGCGTCTGTCCGACTACGGCGGGCACGAGGAGCCAGAACAGACCGACGACGACCCCGATCGTGAGCAGCACGCTCGCGGCGAACGCGACACGTGCGGGCACCTGCGCGCGCGACACGAGCGCATCGCGCACCGCGCCAAGGTACAGCGAGAGTATGACAGCGATGAAAAGCAGCAGAAACACGTCCACCGTTCTCTGGAACATCCAGAGAAGGAGGATCAGGAGTGTGACCGCCGTTATCGTTCCGGCGGCCTTTCCTCCACCTACGGAGACAGGACTCAAGTTTCCGGCTTGTTCTCGCTCGCATCCGGAGCGGGAAGTCCGCGCGCCGGATCAGAGGCCACTTCACCCGGCGCCAGCTGCCGCGACTGCGGCGCCTGGCCAGAGCCAACCAATCCCATCTTCTGCTTGAGCTGCGACAACTGCAGATCCGCGGTCGCATCTCCCGCGGACGATTCCAGTTGCTTGAACTGATTGCTGAGCGCGTCGCCCGAGAACTCCTGATCGATCTCGACGCTCGCGCGAATCTGTCGCTCGTTCTGCTCGATCTTCTCTTCCATGCGCGCGAACGCATCGAACGCCGACTTGTCGGACATCGACGACATCGTTTCCGAAATACGCTTCTGCGCTTCGGCACGGCGCTGGCGCGCGAGCAGCAGTGTCTTCTTGCGGTTTGCTTCTTCGATGTTGTCGTTCAGATCACGAAGCGAATTCTTGAGGCGGTCGGTTTCCTGCTTGTGCGCCTCCCATGTCATCTGCATCTGCTGGCCGCGCGAGACGTGCTCGTTTCTGCGCATGAGCGCCTGCTTGGCCAGCTCGTCGCGCCCTTCCTTGACGGCGAGCATGGCGCGTCGCTCCCACTCCTCGGCCTCGCGCAGCTCGCCCATCGTCTGGTCTTCGAGGCGCTTCTCGTCGGCGATGGCGGCAGCGACCTGCTGCTTGGCTCGCACGAGCTGCGTCCGCATGTCGGCGATGATCTGGGTCAACATCTTGTCCGGCTGCTCTACAGCCGAGATCGCGGCGTTCACGTTTGCGCGAAAGAGGCGCGCTATGCTTTCAAAGATGCCCATGCGGACAGAATTGGTCGGAGTTCGTGGAGCGGGTGGTCGTCACGTACCAGGCCAGTAAGGCTGAGCCGGTGCTGTCTGTGCTGCCTATATACTAGCGCCGGCCACCAGATAAAAGAATAAACAAATACCAATGGGCGGGCGCCCTGGCGGTCTCCAGGCCGCCGATAGTTCGGTCCAGTGGCTCTCCGACAGGGCTGATCCGGCTACCCCGCCGGCCAACCTGGCGCACTGCCGGTCAGCGCGAACCGAGGCTGGGAGGGCGGCGTTCTGCAACGCGCGGATGGCGCCGTCCGAATCGCGTCTCCGAGGTGTTGTCTCTACTCCTATAGGACGGCCGATTCCGTCGCGACGATACAACAGTCACGCTGTCTTGAAGACACCCGTTTCGCCCCTGTCGACGCACAGAATGTAGTGGCTAAGCCGTTGACGGACAACGTGTTGACCAGAAATGACATGCCGATGATTCCGGTCTGGCACGGGGCCCTGGAATTGCTCACCCGGATCGTGCGATAAAACAGTGCGCACTTTCCACTCCGGAGCAGGTCAATGGTCCGTCGAATACCTCACACATCGGCTGCAATTTCGCGTTCGCTGGCATCCGTTATGATGTCACGCATTTCAACAATCTCTCTCAGGAGGTCGACCGTTATGTTACGCTCCAAGCTGGCCCTTGGCGCCAGTGCATTGGCGTTGTGTACGCTTTCGGCGCCGGTACGGGCTCAGGCGGTCCGAACCGACGCGGGCTTTACCACGAACAACCTTCCAGCAAACGATGACGGATCTACAGGCCTGATCAACCTCGGATTCTCGGCGAACCTGTTCGGCACGACGTACACGCAGGCGTACGTCAACAACAACGGCAACATCACGTTCAGCGCGCCGCTGTCCACCTTCACTCCGTTTGGTCTCACAGGTGGCGGCGTCCCACCGATCATCGCACCGTTCTTCGCTGATGTGGACACACGCAACGGTCCACTAATGACGTACGGCACGAGCTCGATCGGCGGTCACAATGCGTTTGGCGTGGACTGGCCCGGTGTCGGATACTATGGCGGCCACATCGACAAGACGAACATCTTCCAGCTGGTCCTGATCGATCGCAGCGACACGGGTGTTGGAAATTTCGACTTCGAATTCAACTACAACCAGATCCAGTGGGAGACTGGCGATGCGAGCGGGGGATCGGGCGGACTGGGAGGGAGCTGCGCGCACGCGGGCTACTCCAATGGCCTCTCCGGTGCCGCCAACAACTCGGCCGAGCTGACAGGCTCGGGCGTCTGCGGTGCGTTCCTGGATGGCGGAGTCGATGCGCTGATCAGCCACGACCAGAACAGCACCCAGCTTGGACGGTACCTCTTTTCGGTGCGCAACGGGCAGGTCATCCCGCCGCCGACGACGGTGCCCGAGCCATCCTCGCTAGCGCTCCTCGGCACCGGCTTTGCGGGGCTCATCCCCATGGTGCGGAGGCGCCGCCGGAACGGTTGAACGAGCAAGGTTACAAGCACTTTTTAAAGGGCCCATGTTATCGCATGGGCCTTTCGGTTATCTGCCTGCGGAACGAACCATTTCGGTGTGCGGTATGTCGTCCTCGTCGTACTCGTAACCGGTCGAAACGAAGCCCAACTGCTCGTAAAAGCGGAGCAGATATCTCTGCGCGCCGATGCGAATCGGAACTGGGCCGTACAGCCGCTCGGCGCGGGCGATTCCTTCCCGCACCAGTGCACGCCCGAGCCCGGTTCCTCGCACCGATGAAGCCGTTGCAATCCGCCCCAGCGACGGCTCGACGTACTTGATGCCAGGCGGAACGACGCGCAGGTAGGCTGCTATCTCCCCATCCGCACCGCGCGTCCACAGATGATGTGAAACGCGATCTGCACCATCGGAATCCTGGTACGGACAGTTCTGCTCGACGATGAAGATCGCGGTGCGGAGCGTGACGATGTCGTACAGATCGTCCGGTGTGAGCTCATGGAAGTGTGCCCACTGCCACACTGTGCCGGCTTGCTCGGTCACGACCTACGCTCGTTTGATCTGGTACAGCCTCTCCTTGGCGAGACGGCGCCCTGTAGGCGTCGCGGCGAGGCCACCGCCTGCTGTCTCGCGATAACGCACATCCATCTCGCGACCGATCTGCCCCATCACGTCGATCACCTCATCCACCGGAATCGCGAACTCGATTCCTGCGAGCGCCATCTCGATTGCCGCAAGCGCAATCGCGGAGCCTGTAGCGTTCCGGAATACACATGGCAGCTCCACCAGGCCGCCAAGCGGATCGCAGATGAGGCCGAGCGTGCTCTGCATGGCGAGCGCCGTCGCGTGGCCGGCCTGGCGCGGCGATCCGCCGAGCATCTCCGTGGCTGCACCGGCGGCCATTCCAGCAGCCGCGCCCGTCTCCGCCTGGCATCCGCCCTCCGCACCAGACAGAGATGCGCGCTCGGCGATCACTGCGCCGATGAGGCCGGCGGTTGCGAGTGCATCGACGAGTTTCTCATCGGAGATACCGCGCGCACTGGCTATACCAGTGAGCACTGCGGGCAGAACGCCAGCGCCGCCCGCTGTCGGCGCAGCGACGATCACGCCCATGGCCGCGTTCACTTCCTGAACTGCCAGCGCGCGTATGAGGATGTCGTGGAACGGCGTCGCGGCGAGCGGTCCAGCGGTGCTGTTGACGAGCTTCGCGGCATCGCCACCAACGAGCCCGGAGTTGGAGCGCATCGCGCCGGTCATTCCCGCTTCCACCGCGCCACGCATCACGTTGAGCGCGCGAGCGAGCGAGCCGCGGATGTCCGCAACGCTGCGTCCCTGATCCTGCGATTCCAGGTCGAGTGCGACGGTTGTGAGCGTGGCCCCGCGGGCTTCCGCGTCGCTTATGGCCTCGGCGAGCGATCTATACATTCGACTGCCTCAGCCGCCGGAGACTCGATCCAACCGCATGGCCCAGCGAACCCACGCGAGCTCGCGGATCTCGTCGCGAACGTCCTCGCCCGGATTGTCGTCGCACTCGATCACGATGAACGCGTCGCCGCCACGCTGCTTGCGTGTGAGCTTGAGCGTCGCGATGTTGATGTCGTGGTTGGACAGAATGTGCGTGACGCGTGCGATCGACCCTTTCACATCGGCGGCAAGAATCACGATGCTGTAAAAGTTGCCGCTGATATCGACCGGATAACCGTCGATTTCCGTGACGAGCACGCGGCCAGCGCCGAGCGATGATCCGACCATGACGGCGCGACGCGGACCGCGCGCGACAGTGATGCGCACCGTATTCGGATGCGATTCGTCGCTGATCGTCGTCTTCTCGAAGCTGTACTGGAGCCCTTCACCGTCGGCGATCTCGAGTGCGGTCCTGATTCGTTCGTCATCGGGGCGAAAACCAAGCAGGCCCGCAACGAGCGCCTTGTCGGTGCCATGCCCCTCGCCGGTACGTGCAAACGATCCGTGCAGCTCCAGCAGGGCCGTCTGCGGCGTGCCACCCACGAGGCCGCGCGCCAGCAATCCGAGCCGGCACGCACCAGCCGTGTGGGATGACGACGGCCCCACCATTACGGGGCCGATGATATCGAGAAGAGATACCATCAGCCCGCCTTGCGCCGGGACATTGCTGGAAGCATGTGGCGAAGATACTGCCCCGTGTGCGATGCTGCCACACGCGCAACCTGTTCAGGTGTCCCGCTCGCCACGATCGTGCCGCCTTTCAAACCACCCTCGGGTCC
>DATNCZ010000527.1:0-3991 GCA_035553335.1 Gemmatimonadaceae bacterium | reverse complement strand
GCATCGCCGACGGACGTACCACCGAATTTGACGACTATCACGGACGGGCCAGGTAGCCCTGAGTGACGAGCAGCTCCGCGTTCATTATTGCGCCGCCCGCCGCGCCACGGATTGTGTTGCTTCCCATCGCTACCATCCGTACATCGAGCAGCTCGTCACGCCGGATGCGTCCGACAGTAACAGTCATCCCGTTGCCCCGCATCACGTCGCGACGCGGCTGCGGGTGATCCGGCGCTGTCGTGACGACTATCGGTCGATGAGGCCGCGATGGAAGATCCATGGCTTCCTTGCGACCGGTCCACGCCATGATGGCGTCGGATACCTGCTCCGGCGTCGCGGAAGACGCGAGCCCGATCGACATGCACGTGGTATGTCCGTGCTCGACCGGAACACGATTGGCATGCGCAGTCACCCGGAACGGCGCGGACTCGATCGCATTCCCATTCACCACCCCGAGCAGCTTGCCGATCTCGGCTTCGATCTTCGGCTCCTCGTCCGCGATGTATGGAATGACGTTGCCCATTATGTCGAGCGACGGTACGCCCGGGTATCCGGCGCCAGAGACCGCCTGCATGGTCGCGATGAACATGCTGGTTATGCCAAAGGCTTGATGCAAGGGCGCGAGCGGTAGCGCAGCGACGGTGGATGAACAGTTCGCATTCGTGACGAGCGCGCCCGTCCATCCGCGGTGTTCTCGCTGCGCGTCGATCACCGCGAGATGCTGCGCATTGATCTCGGGAATGAGCAGCGGAACGTCGCTCAGCATGCGGTGATTCTTCGCGTTGCTGCAAACGAACCTGCCGGCGCGCGCGAATGCAATCTCGACGTCGCCCGCCACGCCGGAGTCGAGCGCTGAAAACACTATCGAAGATGAAACCGAATCGGGCGTGCACGGCGTTACCGTGAGCGACGCGACGTCCGCAGGCATCTCTCCCTCGAGCCAGTGCGCGGCATCTGCGTATCGCCTGCCCGCAGATCTTTCCGACGCTGCAACCTCGGCGACGCGAAACCACGGGTGATCGCGCAACAGTCTGATGAAAGTCTGGCCCACGGCACCCGTGGCGCCGAGCACCGCGACCGGAATCCGATCGCGAGCGATATCATGTCCGGTCATTGAGCTAGGAGTTGCCTTACGAGTGACGCATACGTCGAGACGCTCGCACGCAGCTCATCGATATCGACGTATTCGTCGGGGGTGTGTGCCACGTGGATGGATCCCGGTCCGAACAGGAGCGGAGTCCCCCAGCGAGAGAGTAGCGGGATGTCGGATGTGTATGAGACCGGTGCGACCTCATAACCGTCCAGAACGTGAAAGCGCTGAGCGGGAATAGTCGATCCGAATTCCACGTCGGCGCCGCCTGCATGGGCCCAATCCGAAATAAGTCGCTTGATCGGCTCGACGTCGCTCACGAGACGCAGCATCACTTCCGACTCCGCGCTTCCGGGAATGATGTTCGCTTCCGTTCCCCCGGTGATCGTCCCGATGTTCACCGTCGTTGCACCGAGCACCGGATCGGACGGGAAATCCACGTCATGGATCGTCGGAAGCAAACGCAGCAGCGGCTCGATGGCCGAGGCGCCGAGCTCCGGATAGGCGGAGTGCGCCTCCCGGCCGTGGGTGCGGACGATGAAGCGCAACGATCCCTTGCAGCCGCTCGCCAATTTGCTCTCCGTCGGCTCACCGTTGACGAGATAGCGACTGGTCGCGGCGAGATTGTTGGCGGCGCGTGCGCCGTCGGATCCCTTCTCCTCGCCCACCACGAACAGGAGATCCACGCGGTCTTCGCCTTCGCTCACGAGCTGCTCGGCCGCCGCCATCATTGCAGCTGCGATTCCCTTCGCGTCGCAGGCGCCGCGGCCGTAGAGACGATTGCCGCTCAGTCTTGGCGGATGGAAGGGCGGCACGGTGTCGAGATGCGTGGAAAGAGTGACTCCTCCACCGCGGCGCGACGCCCAGACGTTGCCGCGTCCAGGCGAGACTTCCTGGATCGACACGTTCCAGTGCCGGCTCACGAGCCAGCGCGCGACGAAATCGATCGCGGCTCCCTCGTCTCTCGTAAATGATTGTATCGACAGCAGTTCTGCGGCGAGCGCGACGACATCGGTCATGCGCGCAAGTTAGTGGCAGAGGTATCGCGTCGGGAGCGGAAAAAGAATGGGCAGGCACCGCGGGCCTGCCCACACAAACCATCGCTCGGCTTAGCCGCTGAGCTCCGCCGTGGAAGTCGGAGCAACGCGATGGTCGCCTTGCCGGACCTGCTCGACGAACAATTGCTGAACAAGCCGGTTCGCCTCCCGGTTGTACGAGTCGTGGTCTCGCTCGCCGGCCTCGCCGATCCCAGCGAGTTGCGGCAGGCCAAGCGCGCGGCCGGCCTCCCGGAAAGTCTTGAACGTGTCTTCGGATTGGCGGGAGAGGACTATGTCGCCTACCAGGCGAAGGAAGTCGGTCTCGCGGACCGAGCCGGCCAGGTCACGGGCAGCGTTGGCGGTTGCGCCGAGGGCCCGCTTGAGGACCCCTGCGCTCGGCGCACCAAGCTCGTGCTGATAGTCTTCCAGCAGGCGTTGGTGGTCGCGCATGGCGGGTATGTAACGTGTACAGAGATCGCGAAAGCGCGGGTCGTCCGCCTGTGCTGCGTGGTCCTCCAACCCCTTGAGAAAGGCGTGATGCTGGACGGCGGCGTTGTGCACCTGGGATTTGAGAAAGTCGTTGCCTGTATCCATTGGTCCTCCGTGGGGTGATCCGGCTCAATCGATCGATGACCGAGCACGTCCCGAGCCAGAAGGCGCGAGTGGTGCCCCGCGATCGAATAACCGGCACTTTTCCACATGGCGCCCTTGCTTTGAAACACGCAAAACACTAGGTTTCCATATACCGAACAATCACCGAAAATTGCATCGTAAGTAGTGAACTACCAACGACTTGGCACGTGCCAATGAAACAGGTCAAAGGCCGCGCCGGGGCTCGGAAAACGCGAAAGGTCCAGATTCCGCAGGTCCCGTCCACCTACGACGTGGAGCCGCTCGATCCGTGGCTTCAATGTGGGCCCGACACGACGGTGACAGAGTTGTGGAAGGTGCGGGAGCGGAGGGAGAAGGAAACGACGCTGCATCTGGTGTACTTCGACCGGTACGGTTGGTACTGCGAGCACGGACGTAGCTGCAAGGCGGTTGCGGAGGTACGGAGGATTGTTCGGACAATGAGCGCGAATGCGCCTAGACCCAGGAGCTCTGGCAAGACCAGGGCGAGGAAACGGAAATGATTGCGAGACAGGAAACATTCAATTCGAAGGACGCTGTCTGGTCAGCGCTGGCGGCCCCGGTGCCTGCGGGAACGATCTCGTGGCGCCAGGACGGCAAGCCGGTAGCGAGGGACGGGCGGTACTTCGCGCGCTTCGTGTGTTACATCGAAGCGAACACGGTGCGGGAGCGCCTCGACACAGTGGTCCCGGGTGAGTGGGACCTGACTCTCGAGATGCTGCCGCAGATCCACGGCGCCGAGGTCGATTCTGATTCGGTCTGCGCGTTCAAGGCGCGGCTTCAGGTACTCGGCGTGATCCGTGAGGATGTCGGGACCGGACGCGACTACAAGCAGGCGTCGACCGATGCATTCAAGCGCGCAGCGGTGCGGTTCGGAATTGGAAACGAGCTGTACTCGTACGAGCAGAACTGGGTCGAAGTGGATGGCGACGGCAAGTACGCCAAGCCAGTCGAAGATCCAGCGAACGCATACGAGCGCAGACACGGAAACGGTGCCGGAAAGCTGAGCCGTTCCGCGGTTGCGACCGACGACGTGAGTGCGATGAAGGAAGCGAACACGCTGACGGACGTCGACGCAGTGAGCTGCCCCAAGTGCGGCGGCCGCATGTGGGACAACCGCCTGACCAAGCGGAATCCCAAGGCGCCCGACTACAAGTGCCGGGATAGAAACTGCGACGGAGTCGTGTGGCCGGTAAAGACCACCGGATCGCACGCGGAGCCCGATGGATCCGAC
>DATNCZ010000526.1:0-3770 GCA_035553335.1 Gemmatimonadaceae bacterium | reverse complement strand
GGAGGACAGGTGCGTGATGCTGTCGCGCATGAGCCGCGCGCGCAGCCGCGACAATTTCTGCTTCGCCGCGTCGTAACCGATTCCGAGCCACGCGGCGCACTCACGCAACGGAACGCGGTGCGCGCTCCATACCAGCAACTGCCGCTCGTCCGATGTGCATCCATCCAGCAGCACACGAACAAGCTCGGCGGCGGCGGATGATGACGACTCTTCGCCACTATCATCTCCGCGCGCCGCGCGCAGCATGAACTCGGAGCAGGTTGCACGCACGACGTACTCGGTGCCAATCGCCTCCTCCTCCGATCGCGCATGGCGCTCGCGCACCGCCGCCTCGCGGTGCAGATCGATCACGCAGTTGCGGAACGACGTGATCACGAACGCCGTCAGCGACCTCGGCGCCTCAGCCTTCGTATTGGCGAGCTTGACCAGGATGTCGTCCAGGAATCCCGTTACGATCGTCCCCCGATCGCTCGGGCTTACGGAGAGCCGCCGAGTCTGGTCCAGAAGCACCGGCTCGAACCGGAGAACGAATCTGCGTAACGCACTCAGCTCGTTCCGCCGAATCCCGGTCAGCAGCTCGATGTCGGGGTCAGGTCTTGCCCCGTGCGTATCCTCAGCTCCGCGCGCACGGGGCAAGACCTGACCCCGTGGTGCCCCAAACTGCCAACCCTCCACGTCCGCCCCCTTTCACGTTCAGCTCATGCTCCGCCGCTCATGGGGATAGACGCGACCCGGTGACATTCTCCTTCCTGAAAAGCCAGTTCCTCAGCGACCGCTCCAACTCAACCATCCGGGACGGAAGAATCGCCGGCCCCCGCTCCAGCCGATCGCGCAGTCGCTGCGCCCGATCCCTGGGCAGTCCGGCCCGCTCAGCCTCGACGAGCAACCCGAGCAGATCCGAGGACGCACTCCGATACTCCGGCGATTGCTCCGCCATGATAGCGACAGCATCAGCTCTTCTGGCCGCCATTTCTCGATTTCGCCGCGCTCGGCCCGCCTTCTCCATCTCCTCGACACTGGGCCGCTCGCGAGCCGCCGTGAAGCCAAGATTCGCCAACGCACGCCCGATCGCCGACGTCTCCGTGTTCTCCAGACACGCCACCGTGTTGATGTCGCCATCCCCCTCACGCTCCGTCGCCCATCCCGTCGCCGCCGGTACCGTATCTCCCTCGCCCCGAAATACCAGCGCCTTGAACGTCACCGACTCCGTATCACGGTTCACCAGCTCCGTCAGTATCCGCCCGCCCGGATGACTCTTGTAGAACAGCGCTATCCGCTCCGCGACTGTCGCGTACCGGCTTGGATCGAACCAGACATCTGTTTTCGGCATGGCGCACTCGGCGTGGTTGATGAGAAAAGCTTATACCGAACAAATACCGAAAGCAAGGAAGCCACTTTCCGCTATTGCCGGATCGACCCCGTACCGTCACCTTCATCACGATGCCAGCTGTCAACATCCCTGCGCTCCAGGAGCGCGAGCGGGTCCAGAGTGATTTCCTCGTGCTCGAACGCACGGAAAAAAAGACCGCCAACGGAGACCCGTTCGCGATCCTCACACTCGGCAACTCCTCCGGCCGAATCGACACGTCGCCCATCTGGTCCGACAAGCTCGACTGGGCAGACGGTGCGGATCGCGGCAAGGTCGTGCAGGCGATCGGCGACGTCGCGCTCTACGGCCGCAATGGATCCGCCAAACGCCAGCTCGCCCTCTCGGCGCCACTCCGCGTGATCCCCGAAAACCAGGTCGACGTCCTCTCATTCCTCGAGTCCGTCGGCGACTGCACCGCCCTCTGGGACTGGATGGACAAGCAGCGCGCTGCAATGCAGTCACGCACACTCAAGAGCGTCGTCGATCTCTTCTTCGCAAACGACGAATTCCGCGTCCGCTTCGAGCGCACTCCCGGATCACCCGCCGGCCATCACGCCAAACTCGGCGGCCTTCTCCTCCACACCTTCGAAGTCGCTTCCATCGCGCGAGCCACTGCACGCACCACACGCGCGAACCAGGATCTCGTCTTCGCCGGCGCACTGCTGCACGACATCGGCAAGGTCGAAGCATACGACGTCGCCCCCACCGGTTTCTCCACCACCCCCTGCGGACTTCTACTCGGCCACGTAGTCCTGGGCGCGCTCATGCTGGAGCGCGCCCTCGCACAGCTCGGCGCGCCCATCTGCAGCGAAGGCCAGATCCTCGAGCTCCAGCACATGATCCTCTCCCACCATGGCAGCCTCGAGTTCGGAAGTCCCGTGCAGCCGATGACTGTGGAAGCCGAGATAGTGCACTGGGCCGACGAAGCGTCCGCCAAGGCCTGCGACATGAGCGATTCGATAGACGACCCCACCAATTTTGCGTCGGGCCGAGAGACCAGCGACACCAAGCCATGGCGCGTGAAACGCCACGTCTATAGAAGAGGACACGACTGGGACTAGCCGGCCGCCGTCATTCCCCCCCCCGTAGGGCGCGGATGCATCCGCGCCTGGCCCATTTATATTAGCCGGCCGCCGTCATTCCCCCCCGTAGGGCGCGGATGTATCCGCGCCTGGCCCTTTTAGATGCAATCGAACCCGAATCATGGCAAGGGAACCTTCAGTTCCACGTCAGGTATAAGACGGGCGGAGGACCATCCGCGGGCTTGAGCTACTACTATTCAGGTTACCCGTCGGTGCGTCCATTCTGAGCTGGCGGTACGTAGACGTGCCTCGTAGCACGTCCCCAGCACTACAGCCAACCAGGTCGAACAATCGTTCGGCATATCGTAGGATAGTATGCGCAAACCCCGACCGAATACTTACAACCCCGCCCAGGTCCTGGCACTCGTAAGCAGAGATCGCACTGGCGATCCATTGAGCTGTCCTGCCTGCGGAGCTGCGAACATCGAGCGCGAGCCACACATTACGCCGCCACCACCGCAGTCGCACGTGACGCTTCGCTGCGTCAAATGTGGGCGCATAGCACGTTACATAGCTGGCGCAGCATGATGGTGCACAAAACTTGCCCCGGATAAACTCCGGAGGATACCCCGGGCATGGAACGGATCAAGGGAACTGTCAAGTGGTTCAACGACGCCAAGGGCTTCGGCTTCATCTCACGCGAAGGCGGCCCGGATGTGTTCGTTCATTACAGTGCTGTAAAATCGGACGGCTTCAAGTCGCTCGCTGAAGGCGACAAGGTCGAGTTCGAAATCGTTCAGGGTCAAAAAGGCCCGCAAGCTGCCGACGTCGTGAAGATCGGATGATGCGAATCGCGTCGTCCGATCTTTTCTGTTTCACGCAACGCCGCCACGACTGATCATGGCCGTTCGCAAGAAGCCCGGGAAGAAGACAGCGTCAAGGCCGGCGAGAAAGTCAGTGACTCGCACCACGACCGCAGCGAGAAAGACGGCGGCGAAGACGACGCGCAAAACTTCCAGCAAGACCGCAAGCACGACTGCACGCAAATCCGCGAGCAAGACCGCGGCGAAGAAAGCGCCGAGCGCCGCGGAGCAGCTGGCGGAATACCAGCGCAAACGCGACTTCGAGAAAACAGCGGAGCCTTCGGGCGCATCGACGCGCGCGCGAAAGTCATCACGTTCCGCAGCCACGAAGAAGCTCCAGTTCGTCATCCAGAAGCACGCCGCCACTCAGCTTCATTACGACCTTCGACTCGAGATCGACGGAGTGATGAAGAGTTGGGCCGTGCCCAAAGGCCCTTCCGCCGATCCCAGCGTGAAGCGTCTCGCAATGCAGGTCGAGGATCACCCAATCGAGTACAACACCTTCGAGGGAACGAT
>DATNCZ010000525.1:0-10401 GCA_035553335.1 Gemmatimonadaceae bacterium | reverse complement strand
ATGGTGAACAGCAGTATGAATCCAACCATGAACAGAAACGCGGTGGTTCGTACGGGACGGCCATACCATATGGTCGCGAGCCACGCGAACACTCCAACCGCGCTCGGTATCGCGATGATCATGCTCGCACCGCCGAAGAACGCGAGTCCCAACGGCGGGATTCCGGTCGCGAACATGTGGTGCAGCCACACTCCGAATCCCAGCACGCTCGTGTCCATGGTGGCGAGCGCGACAAAAGTGTAACCCACCAGTGGCCGCCGGCAGAAGGTAGGGAGCGCATCCGATACGATTCCCATCGCCGGCAACACGATCACGTACACCCATGGATGTCCGAAAATCCAGAACAGATGCTGCCAGAGCAACGGCTTGCCACCCGACGCGGGATCGAAGAAGTGCGTGCCGTAGCGTCGGTCGAGATACAGGAAGATCAGGGCTACCGATAGCGACGGCAACGCGAACAGATTGACGACCGACGCGGTAAGCGTTCCCCACACTATGATCGGCAATCTGTTGAGAGACATCCCCGGTGCACGCGTCTTGAACAGCGTGACGATGAAATTTGCCGATCCCACGGTCGTGGATATGCCGAGAAGCAACAGCCCCAGAGCGTAGAAGTCGATATTGCGACCGGGATCGAAAGCGCGCTCCGCGTACGGCACGTAGTCGAACCAGCCCGCGTTCGGCATCTGGCCGTTGAACACGCTCGAGTAGATGAACAGCCCGGCACCGACGAACAACCAGTAGCTCAACGCGTTCAAGCGCGGGAATGCCATGTCGCGCGAGCCGAGCATGAGCGGCCACAGATAGTTGCTGAACCCCGACAGAATTGGCGCGGCGTAGAGAAAGATCATCGTCACGCCGTGCACGGTGAAGAGCTGGTTGTACTGTTCCGGTGTCAGCAGGTGCAGGTTCGCGGCTGCGAGCTGCGCGCGCATCACACCGGCCTCGAGTCCGCCGAGCAGGAGAAAGACGAATGCGGTCACCAGGTAGCGCTTTCCGATCGTCTTGTGATCGACCGACGTCAGGAGCCCGCGGATCCCCGGTGGTGTTTCCCAGGTTGCTTCGAGAGAGGTGTTCACGGCCGGTTCGAGCGTTGCTGCCACGTTGTGCTCCTTGCGCTCGTCAGTGAAGCGTCGTGAGATAAGAGACGACGGCGGCGACGTCGTCGTGGCGGAGGTCCATCCTGGGCATGAGCGCGCCCGGCTTCATCGCCTGCGCATCGGATACCCATCGCATCAGATTTGCCGGTGTGTTGTCGACCAGCCCCGCGCCAATGGTCTGGCGGCTCGCAACGTGAGTGAGATCCGGTCCGAGACGCCCCAGCGCGTTCGTCCCGCGAACCGCGTGGCATCCGCTGCACGTCGAAACGAAGATGGCCTCGCCACGAAGTACGTTCGGCGGTAGAGCTGCATTCGGCGGCAGCGAATTGGCGCTGGTGGCGCGCTGCGCCGCCGCCCATCTGTCGTACATCTTCTGCGGTTCCGCGGTGATCGCGAACGCCATGTGCGCGTGTTGCAGGCCGCAATACTCTGCGCAGGCGCCTCGATACGTTCCGCTGCGATCGGCTCGCATCCACGTCACGTTGATCTGCCCGGGGATGACATCCATCTTGCCAAACAGCTCCGGCACCCAGAACGAGTGAATCACATCCTGCGACTGGACTCGAATTTCCACCGGGACTCCCACCGGTACATGAATCTCGTTCGCCGTAACGAATGCATCGCTCGGCACCGAGTCTTCCATGCGCACTTCCCACCACCACTGGTGCGCGGTTATGTCCATCGTGATCTTGGGCCGTGATGACGCGTGCGCCGAGCTGGCGAGCGATACGACCGTTGCACTGAACGCCCCCAGCAGGGTCACCACGGTGATCGCGAGACCGACGTAGATCCACGACAGACCAGATACCAACCTCACGCGATACGTTCCGTCGGATGCATTCCGTGTAGTCGTGCTGTCCGGATCCTCGCGCTTTCGCAGCACCGCAACCACGAGCAGAATCGCTATGACTACCGTTACAGCGACTGCAATGATCGTGAGTGCCCAGCCGAGCATCGCCTCGCCGCCGGCTGGAGCGCCGGCTGGGCGCATGTAACTCGGCACATGCGAGTCGAGCCGCGTTTGCGCTATGACGTATGGGAGTGACATCGCGTCTACGGTTCGCTCTGGCGGCCCTTCAACACGCCGGTTGCGGTGTCCAGTGTGGCGCCAAGGTTGCCCTGCTTCCCCTGCTCGGCAAGCGCCGCCGGAAAGCTGCCGCCAAGGCTCTGAACGTAAGCGGTGAGCTTCCATAATTCGTCGCTCGTAAGCATCGCTCCCCACGCCGGCATTCCCTTCGGCCGTCCTTCACTTATCGACTTGTATATCTCGGCAGGCGATCCGCCATAACGCCAGTACGTATCGGTGAGGTCCGGACCCATGCCGCCTCTGGCGTCGTAACCGTGACACGCAACACAGTTCATGCGAATGAAAAGCTCACCTCCGGCCTCGATCGCACCCGTGTTGCCCTCATACGGATTCTTGATGGAGGTGAGAAGCGCGTTGCGTGTGGATCCCGCGATATCGCCAAGTGCAACACGTGCGAGAGTGGAATCCTTTGGCAGCGGAATGCCACCAGTGGATCCTTCTCGCAGCAGTTCAGGCTGCCCCTTGCACGCCTGAACGCTGCCGATCAACAACGCAATCGCCGCGGCACGAAAACATGGCGCGCTGCGAAAGGCGAACGCATGGATAGTCATCAGCGCTTCTCCTTTGCTTGAGCGCCATTACTGGATGCGCCACTCTGTGACCCCTGAACGCCCTGCGCCGGCATGGACGAGTCGAGCGCGAACGTGTAGAGCGTTCCACCGCGTGCGGGAAATCCGGGCATTGCCTTTGTAACCATCGCGGCGCCGCCAACACCCGCCAGTACGGATACGTATTGATGTCCGTCCGGTCCGCGGAACGTCATCGGCGCGCCAATGATTCCGGAGCCGAGCTTCTGGGACCAGAGAATCTTTCCAGTTCGCGCGTTGACCGCGCGAAACCAGCCGTCCACTGTACCGTAGAACGCGACGTCGCCGCCGGTTACGAGAACGCCGCTGTACACCAGAAATTTCTCCGGAATGCCCCAGACCTTCTTGCCGGTCGATGCGTTCCAGGCGATGAACTCGCCGTAGTTTCCGCCCGGCCCCACATGGCGCGTCATGTCGGCCCCCCAGTACGGGGTGCCCGCGATGTAGCTCACTTCGCGTCCCTTGTAATCCATGCAGATGTTCTGCACTGGTACGTAGAACAGGCCCGTGCGCGGCGAGAACGCTGCCGGTTGCTCGTCCTTGACGCCGATATCCGCGGGACAGATATCGCGCACCCAATGTCCCGGCACCTCTGTCTTCTTCTCCGGAACAACTATTGGCATCTTCGTCACCGAATCGATTCCGGAAGCCCAGTTTTCGTGACCGAACGGACTTGCCACCAGTACTTCGCCGGTCGCGCGGTCGATCGTGTACGCGAAACCGTTACGGTTGAATTGCACCATCACCTTCCGCTGCTTTCCGTTGATCGGAAGGTTTACGAGAATGTTCTCGTTCACGCCGTCGTAGTCCCACTCGTTGTGCGGAGTGAATACGAACGCCCATTTCGCCATGCCGTTATCCGGATCGCGGGCGAACACGCCGCTGGTCCAGAGATTGAGCCCGGGGCGCTGCTGCGCATTCCATGGTCCCGTGTTGCTCGTGCCGGCGTAGATGAGATTGAGATCCGGGTCGTAGGTGATCCATCCCCACACCGCGCCGGCGCCGTTCTTCCACGCGCCCGCGGGCCACGTAGTCTCTCCCAGATTCTTGCCCTGCATCCATGAGTAGAACGGCTTGAAGTCGGGGCCGATCTTGACGAGCGAATCCGGACCCGTGCTCGTCGCCTGCCAGTCGATCTTTCCCGTCTTGAGATCGAGTGCGGTGAGCGAACCAAGCACGCCCATCTCTCCACCGCTGTTGCCAACCAGCACCTTGTCCTTCACGATCACTGGCGCCATCGTCATCGTCACACCCTGCGTCACGTCGTACACCTGCGTGCGCCACACTTCCTTCCCCGTCGCGGCGTCCACGGCGACGGTGTGACCGTCCAGCAGATTGTAGATGAGCTTTCCGTCGGCGAGCTGCCATCCGCGATTCACCACGTCGCAGCACGCCTTCCCTATCGCGATCGGCGAAGGGTTGGGTCTGTACGTCCACTTGATCGGTGCGCCGGGTTTGGTGAGGTCGAGTGCGTACGCGATGTCCGGAAATGGTGTGACGAGATACATCGTGTTGTTCGCGACGAGCGGCGTTCCTTCATGACCGTGCAACACCCCATCATTGAAGCTCCACGCAATTCGCAATGATGAGACGTTGCTGGTATCTATCTCGGCGAGCGGGCTGTATCGCGTATTGGCGTAGTCGCGACCCTGTGTTGTCCAGTCGCCGTCCGCCGGAATTCCCCAGCCAGGACCGGTTGGAGCTGTTGCACCGGTCACGTTCTCACCCGCGGGAGTACTGGTGCTGCTTGTTGCGGCGGCCGATCCGCCCGATGAACCACCCGCGTCATTCGCGCGGCGACCGGGATACTCATGAGTAGTGCAGGCAGTGACAGCAACGCTCGCGAACGCCAGAGACATCAGCGAGCGGAACGCAATGCGAATCGAGGGATTGTCCACTGGCTGCATCACCTCAGAGGAAGAAGATAAAGCTTGTTGTCCTGCATCGACGTGATCGCCAGTTTGTCGTGCGCTTTATCGTAGGCAACACCTGCTGGTGAGGTGATGCCAGTCAACACGGCTTGAACCTTTCCGTCCCGCTCTATCCGGTAAACGGTTCTTGCGCCCCAGCTGGTCACGATATACGACCCGTCCGGTAGCCGTCGAAGACCATCGACCTGCTTGCCCGGAAGCGTTGCAACCACGCGATGCGTGCCCGAATTGGAGATCGCTTCGACGCTGCTTCCCTTGAACGTTGCGTAGAGGATTCCGCTGTCGGTGACGACCAGTCCATCGGGACCCATCAGACTGGGACTCTTCGCGATGGTCGCGGTACGGCCGTCGTGATACAGTCGATAAATCGCGTCGTGATCCGCGCTGTCGGGTTTTCCCGCGTCGGGTCCCGTGTCGGTGACGTAAACGCTTCCATCGGCGGCGAACGCGACGTCGTTCATCAACTGACCTGGCACCGTGCGAACGCCCAGCGCTGCGCCTGTGCGACGATCGAAGAAGCGCACCGCTCCCACGTCGGCTACAGCGAGCGTGTCTCCGTGAATGGCGAGGCCTTTCGGAGCATCGAGCCGCGTGGCTGCATGACTTCCGTCGATCCACTTGAGCTGGAGGATCTTTCCGTCGGGCGCGACGCGGCTGATGAATCCGTTCGCATCACGCGCGCGTGCGTCTCCGTTGATGTTGGAAACCAGGTACACATTCGATTGCGGATCGTACACCAGGTTCTCCGGAGATGAGAATCCAGCACCGGCGATGGTGACGACGCTGCTGCTGTTGACGCTCACCGGCTGTTGCGCACGAGCCGCTACGGGTCCCAACGCAAGCAGGATTGCGGTGGCGATTGCAGGCGCTGCGGTGATGCGCGGAGCGAAAGGGTATGAGTGAATTGGCATTGTCTATTTCGATGCGAGTGGGAATGCGAGCCCGACGATCAGCGACGCCGAGTGCACGCCTGTCAGGAACACGCGCTCGCCTTTGGGAACCTCGTCGCCCGCTTTCGGCAGGCCGGTCGCTACGTAGTCCAGCAGCGTGGAAAGCGCGACGTCGTGCATGTAGGTGTGCATCGGCAAGCCTGCGAACAATGACCAGTTCGCGACGAGCCCGAGATCCAGCTTGTGCGTGTACGCCCCCGAGTCATGCGGTCGCGCCGCGCTGCTGTACAGATCACCGATGTGCGCGTCCACGCCGAGCCATCCGTTAGTGTCCTTCGTGTCGACGATGCCAAGCGAGATGCCGGCGCTGGCGGTCGGTGCGTTCGCGCGCACCTTGTCGCCGATTTCGCTCGCGCCGTACAGGGTGAACGGATTCCGCCTTTCGCTGGCGTTCGGGAGCCACTGCACGCTGCCGTAAAGCGAGATCCGGTCGATCGGCGTCGATGCTCCCACCGCGAAAATGAGCTCGAGATTGGTCGTGGACGGCAGCCGCTGCACCGCGCCGGTCGCGAGTGCGCGCGTGGTCGGGTGCGAGAAGAGGTGGTTCTCGATCATGGCCGGCTCGACGGAGATCGTCGGCTTGCAGATGAAACTGCAACTGCTCTGCGCCGCCGCCGGCCGTGCGACGACCAATGTCGCGCTCGCGACCAGCAGGACAGATAAATGCCGCAACGCGAGACGCGTTTCCGTACGGCGCAAGGTTGCTTCTCCCCCTTCCGAGTCGAAATCCGGTTGTGCGAGCGATGGCATCGTGTCATCGCCTCGTCGTGCCAACGCATAGGGAATGCCGTAATGACGCAGATGATATGAGCACAAGTGCCGATCGGTCGATTTATCGGGCACATGATATGCCGCATAAATGGTAGAGTCTTGTTTAAACACCTGATCATCCCCCCTTTTTTATGCGACGAAGAGACGACGTTCTGGCCAGGCTCAGAGAGCGCATCATGAACGGAGTCCACTTCGGGCGCATCGCGAATGGGGATCGTCTACCCAGCTCGAGGCGCCTCTCGGCGGAGTTGGGCGCCGATCCGCGCGTGGTCACTGCCGCGTATCGGGTTCTCGAGCGCGAGGGGATGGTCACACGGCGCCCTGGCGCGCGAGGTTACTTCGCGTCGATTCGGAGGGCACCAGGCGGTCGGCCGATTCCGACCGCGGAGTGGCTGGTGCCGGTCCTTGCAGACAGCATCGGACACGGCATCCCCGTGAGACAGTTCATCGACTACGCTCGCAGCAGTCTGGAGTCGGTGCACTTCCACGTCGCCTGCCTCGAATGCAATGACGATCAGCTGCGATGGTTGTGCGGGGAGCTGGAAGACGATTACGGTTTTGTGAGTCACGCCGTCAATACCCAGACTCTGGCTGGCGAGCCGGCCGACAATCCCGAGATCGAGCGAGCGGAAATACTCGTCACTACGTCCGCACACGCCCTCGAGGCGCATGTTCTCGGAGCGAGACTGCAGAAGCCAGTGGTGCTGGTCACGTTGAAGCCGGAGCTCATCGCCGAAGTGACGGAGCTGCTGAGCAAAGGGCCGCTTTACTTTCTTTGCACCGACGAGCGCTTCGTCGGCAAGTTGACGGAGCTTTACGACGGCCTCCCCAACACATTCAACATCCGCACGGTGCTGCTGGGCCGCGACGACCCGCAGGACATCCCGAGCGGAGCACCAGTGTGGGTGATGCGGCGCGCGAGCGAACAACTGGGCGGCGTACCATCCCATATTCGCCCGCTGAATACAGCGCGAATATTCTCCCGGGAAACACGAATGGAGCTTCTGTCGTACCTGGTTCGCGCGAACCTCACTGCCTCCGTCGCACCGCGGCCGGCCGATTAGCCTCACGCGCGAGGGCCAGCTGAAGGCGATCGTCAGCCCAGGCAAGATTCGAAGCTGTCATCCATCTTCCGCTGCACTTCACTTTCGCCAACCCGCGATCCACGGGCCAACCTTCTCCTGATTTGCGACATCCAAGGCCTCGACGGCGGCGTGCGTACTCTGCACGATCCGCTCGAAACACTGTACCCTGAAACGTCACGAGGTCGCTTTGAAACCCATTTCCCGATTAATGGCCGCCGCGGCGGTGGCCCTCTGCCAGCTGACCATAGCATCGTGCAAGGCCGCGTCGCGGAGACACGACCCGGCGGCAGGTGCTACCGTGGTCGGACAGTTGCCGGAGCGGGAGGCGAGTGCAATTCCGACGCTCATGCGTCGAATCATGGCTCAGGCGCACATTCCCGGAGCAGCCGTTGCAATTGTCCGCAATGGCAAGGTCGAGTGGATGTCGACCTATGGCAGCGCCAATACCGAATACAATGTGAAGGTCGTCCCTGAAACACCGTTTCAGATCGCCTCCGCAACGAAGATCTACACCGCCGTACTTCTCCTGCGCATGATCGAACAGCATAAGCTCAGCCTCGACGACCCGGTGACGAAGTACATCCCCAATGCACCGCCGGAGTGGCGGAAGATCACGATTCGTAACCTGGCGACGCACACGTCAGGGCTCGGGCCGTCTCCCGTCGATGCGAGCGTCATCACGGCCGCGCAGGCACTCCCGTTCATCTTCAAGGGTAAACCGATCGCCGCTCCCGGCGAGCGCGCGGCGTACAGTTCGCCCGATTTCACTCCGCTGCAATACGTCCTCGAGAAGGTTGGCGGCAAGTCATTCGAACAACTACTGCACGACGAAGTCCTGGTACCGGCCGGAATGCGATGCACCACGTTCGACTATGCCGTGGAGTTCGGCCCGCAACGTATCGCGTACGACATTCCAGGTCGAGCGGAGTATTATCGCTGGAGCGATACTGTCAATCAGCGGCGCTGGTTCCTGTACGCGCAGTACGCCTATGCCGCCGGCGGCGTCTATTCATGCGTGCGAGACATGGCAACCCTCATCGCGGCGCTGGATGCCGGTACTCTGTTATCACCGGCATCGATGGCGTTGATCGAGACGCCTGCACGTTTGAACAGCGGCACCTCCGCGAGCTTCAGCGTCGGCCTGACCTCGAACACTTATCGCGGCAAGCATTGGGTTGGACACAGCGGTGGTCCGGCCTTCAGCGATGTCATGTACTTCCCCGGCGAGCACCTCGGAATCGTCGTGTTCACCAATCAACAACGTTTATATCCCGAGATCGCGTCGCTCATAGCCGACCAGATGATTCCAGCGCCGTCGAACTATACGGTCGGCGTTCGCGACGACTTTCCCGCGCTCACCAGCACGCTTCGCACGTTGCTCGGCGGGATCGCGAAGGGGACGGTGGACGGCTCACTGCTGGTCGATGCCGATCGCGAGTCGACAGTCGCCGATCTGGACGAAGTGGGGCCTGTATGGGTTGGGCTGCTCGGTCCCATCACGCGAATCGTTCTCGTCAGCGACACAGCGGCCCCCGACGGCGGTCGCCTGCGACGTTATCGAGTCATGTTTGGAGCGCACGGACAGGGCATCGACGCCACCTTCGACAAGCACGGCAAGATCTCCGATTTCCAGCCCAACGGTGACTGACGGGACGCGGGGCAAGCGCTGACCCCAAAAAGAAAACTGTGGTGAACGGGGCCCGGTTCGCCTATACTTGCTCGCCCATTTGATGGCCCCTGGCGCCGGGCCCGCCTACACCGTCTGTACTATGGAGTGATCCAAGATGAACCAACGTCCGATGAGGTCAGTGGTTGTCGTCCTGTCGCTTCTTGTGCTCGCAGCTTGCTCGGCTGGTGTGAACGGACCGACGACGCCCGGCGGCGTCGCGCAATTCGATGGGGCGTACAACTTCTTTTTCAAGTATCCCAGCCCCTCCGGTATCACGTCACGCACACTGACGCGGTATCTCTACATCAACGGTGGCGTCGTTAGCAGCAGTGATGGCCTGTCTTCAGGAAGCGTGGACCACTTCGGCGCCATCCGGTTCCAGACTCCCTGTCCGATCAACAGCAGCACGGCCACGTGGACCGGAAACATGAACGCGTCTGCGCGGTCCGGGTCGAACTTCGGACAGGGCACTTACACGTGCGGCATCGCGATCGGCGGTGGCTCCCAGGACTCCTGGCAGGCTAACCAGACGCCTTGAGAGCGGCAAAAGCCGCTCGCATTGTCAGGCGCGTGTAAGGCGGACTTCAAAGGTGCATTTTGGAGCGGCTCATACAATGCCGCTCCGGCGACCCGATCCGCCTGTCAGAGTGGCAAGAGCTGGCCGCGGACCGCAAATTGGCTTTGGTGGCGACGACGCGAAGCTACGTTGTCGCCCGCCTCGACACGCCACGCGACGCACACGATACTTCGCGCGGGTGACCGAAACCGTGTTCCGTCTTCCGCCGCACCGCCATGACTGTCTCGTACGACAACAGCAAGATCATCTTCGACGGCATCAAGGCCGCCGGTATCAAATCCGTCTCGGCGCTCCCCGAAACGTGGCTTGGACTGCTGCTCCAACGCGCCGAGAGCGACCCTGACGTCCAGCTCGTGCAGGTGGCCAAGGAGGAAGAGGCGATCGGCGTCGCGGCAGGCGCGTACTTTGCCGGCACACCGCACGCTCTTCTCATGCAGAACCACGGCTTCCTGGGCGCGATCAACGGAATCGTCTCGCTCGCTCAGCTCTATCACGTCCCGCTCTGCATGCTCATCGCGCTGCGCGGACACTGGGGCGAGCCGTATCCATGGCACACGCGCGGCGGCATCGTCACCGAAGCCGTTCTGCGCGCACTCGGAATTCCCTTCGAGTACGCGCGCGAGCCGGCGCAGGTGGCGAAACAG
>DATNCZ010000524.1:0-3592 GCA_035553335.1 Gemmatimonadaceae bacterium | reverse complement strand
TGCGCGTCCAGCGCGGCCATCGAATCGAAACTGTGTCCGGCGATCGCGTTGCGCTTCACGTAGCCGACGCCATGCTCATCTTTCCCTTTCGTGCGCGCTCGATAGGGCGCACACGCCTTGGGCAGCACATCCCAGTAGCGGCAGGGCGCTCCACGACCCTCGAACAGTTCATTCAGACACGCGACTGCCTCGCGACCTGCTGAGTCCTGTAGCCATTTTCGTGCTGTGCGGGTCTCACGGTCCGCTTTTCAGACAAGAGCCGTCGCAAAAAGCGGACGTGAATCGCGCCGGCAGTCGCACGATAGGTCAGGAGCCGCAACCTGGGGGCGCCGGGCCTACACGCGACAGATTCACCGTGCCCGACGCTCCGGCGTTACTACCCGCGGTGAAATGGAATTTCAGCTGCGCGGTCTCGCATCCGAAGAACGTTGCCGTTGCAGTGCCCACCGTCTGCGTCTTGACGGTGAAGGCCGGGTCGGGGCTGCCTCCGATCACACCGCCCGTCGTCTCGTAGAGAGTCATCCCGAAGGCAGACAGACCCGGAACTAGTTTTCCTAGCCCGGTGTACCAGCGTTGCACCTCCTCCTCCGCGTCCGTCCACGCGCCATCTGTTGAATAGGTATACCAGACGACGAATATCATCTCGGCAATTGGATTCAGCTCGATGAATAGGCCCTGGCCTGGGACCGCTGGGTCAAACCAGTGACCGGAATAGGAGAAGTCGATATTCGGGCGGCTTGCGCCGTCGTCCGAGCAAGTGACGTTGGGTGTGACTCGCACCAACGGCATTGTTCGCGAAGAGGGACCCCAGTAGCGGTCCCACAGGACATCCTGGTACTTCATGCTTGCTGTCGAGCAATCGAGAAACGACAGCACCACGGTTCCGATAGGCGTGCTCTTAGTTGCTGGCGGAGCATTGAATTTGCCACCGCCGACGTTCTCGAAGAGTGTGAAGGTCCCGCCAGATTGCCCCGTCTGTACGGCTCCGCCAAACGTGTACCAACGCTGGCCGATTTCCCAGCCGACGGCGAACGTCGCCCAACTTCCCTGGAGGTATCCAACTCCTGGAGCGATGGCGTCCTGATAGACCTCGATCTCTACGCCTTGGCCGGCAGCCGACGGGTCGTACCAGGAACCGGTGAGGCCGTGCTGGTTGATATCGACAGCCAGCGCAGACACGGAGAGCAAAGCGGAGAGGATCACGATCGTCAGCGTCAAGTGACGGATTGGGCAGGCGGGCGCGATGAGCTTGGTCGCGAATGCGCGGAATTCCATTGTTCTCTCCTTAGAGATCAAGAGGAGAAACGGTGGCCACGCATCCCGCAAATGCGCGCTGGGTGTGGTACATCGAGGCGCATCACGTGGGGACACCAGCATGCGGGCCAGTACGTATACCGTACGCTTTCGAATCGACGAGCACAACTGTCAACGCCGGTTGAAAACAGCACAGTTCTGGCGGCTGAAAATTGCACACCATGATTGGTTTGGTTCAGTGACTCGCCTTCGACTTGCGTGTGCGCCTGACTGGTTCCGTTGCTTCGACATCGGATTGCAGAGTGCGATACAGCTCGGTGTGCTCACGCATTCGATAGCTGTTGCCACGAATATTGACTAGATGGCAGTGATGCAGGACGCGGTCGATCAGCGCGGCCGCCATGACATCGTCGCCGAGGACCTCGCCCCATTCCTCGAAGCCTTTGTTGGACGTGAGTACGGTTGACGCGCGTTCGTAACGGCGGTTCATGAGCTGGAAGAACAAGACCGCACCGCTGTGATTGATCGGCAGGTAGCCGATTTCATCGACTACCAGTAGCGAAGGATGCGTCAGTACGGCAAGCCGCCGCGCCAGACGGCCGGCGGCCTGAGCTTCCTCCAACGAGGTGATCAAGTCGATCAGGGTGCCGTAGTAGACGCGGCGACCGCGCTGCGCAGCCGCAATCGCCAGGCTGATGGCCAAGTGCGTCTTGCCGACGCCCGGCGGACCGAGCAGCACCACGTTCTCCTTGCGATCGATGAAGTTGAGCTCGTGCAGGCTTTCGATCTGTTCGCGCTTGATCGACGGCTGGAACGAGAACTCAAAGGTCTCCAGTGTCTTGACCACCGGCAACCGCGAGGAGCGCATCGCGGCCTGCAGCCGTCGGTTATTGCGCAGAGTGATTTGCGCCGTCAGAAGCCGGCTGATCGCGTCCGTGGCGGCGACGCGACCGCCGTCGATCTCGCTAAGGATCCCATCCACGGCTTCCAACGAGCCTGGCATCTTCAGATCGGCCAGCATGCCGCGAATGGCATCGCGTTGCGTGCGGGTCGCGATGCTCATCGGGCAACTCGCACCAGGCGGTCATATGCGGCAAGTGAACGGCGCTCGACGGTCAGTGCAGGATACGATGGCCTATCCGCAGTAGACACGGTTGGCGCAAAGATCAAGGATTGATACGGACGCAGTGCGCGAGGCTTGAGCAGCACACGCTCATCGCGCTCGAAGCGCACGCGTGGCACTTCGGCCGTCGTTCGATGAGTGCGCGCATTGGCGGTGCGCTCCAGCCACGACATTGCTTGCGCGTTCAGGTCCGCATCGTTGAGAAAGTGGCGGCCGTAGAAGAAACTCTCACGCACGTAGCCGATCGGCCGCTCGACCTTGCCCTTCGTTTTGGCCCGGTACGGGCGGCAAGCCCGAATGCGGAAGCCCCAGTGCGCGGCGAAACGCATGAACTCGGCATTCTCGAGCAGCTTGCCACCGATCTCACGCTCATCCTCGATGATCACCGACTTCATCTGATCGAACAGCAGCTCCGCAGGCACGCCGCCAAAGAACGCGAAGGCCTCTTCCAGCCCGCGCATCAGCACCGCCATCGTTTGCCGCGTGCAGAACTGCAGCCACATCAGTCGCGAGAAACCCAACACCACCAGCAGCGCATAGCGCTTGCCCCATGGCAGCCGAAACTCGGCGAAATCGACCTGCGCCTGGTGCCCCGGCGGTGTCTCAAACCGAACGACGGGATCGGGTACCGGAGCCGGCCGCACCCGCCGCACGTATTCCTTGACCTGCGTGTAGCCGCCAACGTAGCCCGCAGCGCGGATCTCATCGAACAACCGCGTTGCCGTCAGCTTGGGAAACTCGGCCAGTCGCGTATCGATGATCGGCTGGAAAGCGTCGATGTTGCACACAACCGCCGGCCGAGGCGTGTATTGCACCGCCGCGTTATCCAAATCCCTGTCGAGCTGACCACCCGCGATCCATAGATAGACGGTGCGACGGGAAACGCCGAGTTCCCGGGCAATCTCAGCCTTGCTCAGACCGCGCTCCAGATAGTGACGCAAAAGCACTCTTTGCTCCCTCCCATACATCGCCGGCTCCCAGGTCCTTCCCAGAGCCGACAGACTGTCGGAATGTGCAATTTTCGTCCGCCATATCTGTGCAATTTACGTCCGCCGCCGACAGCTCGAGGCACTGGCGGGTAATGGCGGCGTACTCAGCACTTCGTCCGGAGTACGAAGTCGTCGAGGCGAAGGGCGAAGTCTCGAACAGCGTTCGGAGTACCCAGTGCTCAGAACGACGTACGACGAGCGACGAGCGACGAGCGAGCCCAACGCG
>DATNCZ010000523.1:0-5293 GCA_035553335.1 Gemmatimonadaceae bacterium | reverse complement strand
CGTCGAAATATTGGCGGATGAGCTGCGCGGTTTCGAGTGAAAGCTCCCATCCGCTGATGAGATTCACGTACAGAGCGTCGAGTCCGGCGAGCAGCGGCTTGAGCCCGAGCCAGTGCCAGCCCGGAATGCCGCCGGTGAGCTGTTCGGTACGCCGTTCGCTGCTCTCGTAGCGCAACGTCACGCGGTTGTTGGGATACGGCACCTCGATCACCGCGGCGTCGGGCGCGAGATGGCGAAGTGTCGCCAGATAATCGCGCGCACGTTGCGCCAGATCGCTGCCGACCTTGATGAGCGGAACTATCTCCCAATCTTCACCAAGCGCTGCGTCGAGTCCGGCGAGCGCGTACGTGATGCCGCCCCACTCCTGTACTGGCGCCTGAGACGGATCTCTACCGTGGATCTCATCCCACACGAACGTGCCGATGACGCCAAGCCGGCGCCGCGCACGCATCAGAGCGAGCCCAGCACTCGTTCCTTGAATGTCGCGACCGCGCCGACGACGCCGGCGGACATCGGAAGCGAGCCGAGCACGATCCTGCACGCGTCCACGCTCGTCTTGAAGGCGCGACGCTTCACCTCCGCCTGCAACGGCAGCATCAACGCCTCGCCCGCCTGCGTCACGCCACCGGCGAGCACGACGGTATCGGGATTGAAGATGTTGATGAGATTCGACAATCCGGTGCCGAGAAATCGCGCGGTGTCGCGCACGACTTCGCGCGCGACTGTGTCACCTCGTCGCGCAGCTTCGTATACGATGTGCGCGGTAAGCCGCGACAGGTCTCCGTCCACGAGCGTGTCGATCGTCGGGCTGGGATCGCTCTCCAGCGCTTCGCGCGCGCGTTCCGCGATCGCGGGGCCGGAGCAGTACGCTTCCAGGCAGCCGTAATTGCCACACTTGCAGCGCCGTCCGTTGGTCTCGATTGACGTGTGACCGATCTCGCCGGCAGCATCCGACGCACCGTGGTACAGCCGGCCTTCCAGCACGAGTCCGCCACCGATTCCGGTGCCGAGCGTCATGCCGATCACGTTGCGTCCGCCGCGCGCCGCGCCGCGCCAGAATTCTCCGAACGTCGCGCAGTTGGCATCGTTGTCGAGCGTCGCGCGCATGTTGACGCGGCTCGCGATCTCGTCGCGCAGCGGATAGTCGCGCCATCCGAGATTGGGTGTGAATATCACCACGCCGCGCTCGCGATCGAGCGGACCGGGCGATCCGATGCCGACGCCGAGTATGTCGTCGCGGCCGGCGCCGGCCTCCGTGTTGAGAGCGATGACGACGCTCTCGATCATCGCTGCGATCCTGTCCGATACTGCGTCGGCGCCGAGGTCGGCGCGCGTCGGAAGCGTACGCAACCCGATCTCGCGGCTTCCATCGAGCGGCATCGCACCTACGGAGAGATTGGTTCCGCCAAGATCGACGCCAATGATGTATTGCTCACGATTCATCTAACGGTCTCCTCGGAAATGACGGATTGCACGACGGCGGCCACCTCGTCATGTGTAATTTCGTTCATGCAGCGCCAGTGGCCCAGTGGGCATACGCGCGGTCCGTGTCTATCGCACGGGCGGCAGTCGAGCGACTTGTTGCCGACGGTGCGCGACCCCGGTGCCAGCGGCCCGAAGCCGAACTCGGGAACTGTCGGTCCGAAGATGGTTACGGTCGGAGTGCCCATCGCCGACGCAAGATGTTGCGGCGACGAATCGTTGCTCACCAGCACCAGGCTGCGCCTGATCAGCTCGGCCGATCCCAACAGCGACAATTTACCAGTCGCGTCGATGATGTGCTCGCGATCCACGCGTGCCGCGATCTCGCCAGCCACGGCGAGATCGCCGGAGCCACCCGCTATCGCGATGTCGTATCGATCGGCGAGCAACGCCGCGAGCTCGCCGTATCCGGGCCATTGCTTGGTGTGCCAAGCGCTGCCAGGCGCGAGCGCGATCATCGGGCGGTTGCGATGCTCCAGCAATTGATCGACGGCACGAATGTCGTCGTCCGTGGGATAGAGCCGCGGTCTGATCGCAGCGTCGGTCGGTTCACTCGATGCTGCGGCGAGCGGGAGATCGCGGAGCGAAAGCAGACGGCGCGCGTGATGCCAGTCGTCGCGATACTCAACGCGCTCCGTATACGTCCAGCGCCCATCCGACGTCGTGAAGCCGATCCGCTCCCTGCATCCTGCGGCAAATGCCAGAGCACCGCTGCGCGTCGAACCCTGACACAGAAACGCGCGACGCGATCCGCGCGCGTTGCGCGCAACTCGGAGAAAGCCCTTAACTCCGCTGTCGGATTTGCGTTTGTCGTAAACGAACAGTCGTGACACCGCGGGATGTGACGCAAGCAGTGTGGCGCCGGGCGGTGTCGTGACGACGTCCACTTCGCCGTCCTGCGCCAGCCGCGCGATGAGCGGCGTCGTCAGCACGACGTCGCCGATGAAGCTCGTCTGCACAACGAGCGACCGCAAAGGTCAGTCTACCTGCAGAACTGCGAGGAACGCCTCCTGCGGGATCTCGACCGACCCGACCTGCTTCATGCGCTTCTTGCCTTCCTTCTGCTTCTCGAGAAGTTTGCGCTTGCGCGAGATGTCGCCGCCGTAGCACTTGGCGAGCACGTCCTTGCGCAACGCCTTGACACTCGTGCGCGCGATGATCTTGCCGCCGAGTGCAGCCTGGATCGCCACCTCGAAGAGCTGGCGCGGAATGAGATCCTTGAGCTTGTCGGCGATCTTGCGGCCCCACTCGTACGCCTTGTCGCGATGGATGATCACGGAGAACGCATCCACTGGCTCGCCGTTGATCAACATGTCGAGCTTGACGAGATCGCTCTGCCTGTACTCGAGCATCTCGTAATCGAGCGACGCGTATCCGCGGCTGATCGTCTTGAGCCGGTCGAAGAAATCCAGAATTATCTCGCCCAGCGGAAACTCGAAGTCGAACTCTACGCGCGCCGCGTCGATGTACGACATGTTCTTGTACACACCGCGACGCTCGGTCGAGAGCGTCATGATCGGTCCGATATAATCGCTCGGCGAGACTATGCGCGCCTTGACGTACGGTTCTTCCACGTGCTGCACGACGCCTGCGACCGGCATGAGCGACGGATTCTCGATCAGCTCCATCGTGCCGTCCGTCTTGAACACGCGATACTCGACGCTCGGAACGGTAGTGACGAGATCGAGATTGAACTCGCGCTCGAGCCGCTCCTGCACGATCTCCATGTGCAGCAGTCCGAGAAATCCGCAACGGAAGCCGAAGCCAAGCGCGGTTGACGTTTCCGGCTGATAGTTGAGCGACGCATCGTTGAGCTGCAGCTTGTCCAGCGCGTCGCGCAGGTTCTCGTATTGCGTGGTGTCGGTTGGATAGATACCGGCGAACACCATCGAGTGCACGTCCTGATAGCCAGGCAGCGGCTCGACTTCGTCACGCGTCGCATCGAGAACCGTGTCGCCGACGCGCGTCTCCTTCACGTGGCGCACATTCGCAACTACGTAACCGACTTCGCCAGGACGCAAGACGTCCGTCTTCACCTGCCGCAGCTGGTGATATCCCACTTCCTCGACGTCGTACATCTCGCCGACTGCGCTGAACTTGATCTTCATTCCGGCCTTGAGCTCGCCATCGACCACGCGGACGCTCGGAATCGCGCCGCGGTAGCGGTCGTACATCGAATCGAAGATGAGTGCACGAAGGGGAGCATCTGCGTCGCCTTCCGGCGGCGGCACGCGAAGCAGGATTTCTTCAAGTAGTGCGGGTACGCCGATGCCTTCCTTCGCGCTCACGCTCAACACGCGATCCGGTGTGACGCCCAGCAGGTCGACGAGCTCCTGGCGACGGCGTTCCGGCTCGGCGCCGGGAAGATCGATCTTGTTGAGGACGGGGATGATCTCGAGGCCCGCGTCCATTGCGAGAAACAGATTGGAGAGCGTCTGCGCCTGGATACCCTGCGAAGCATCGACCACCAGGATGGCGCCCTCGCACGCCGCGAGCGAGCGGGAGACTTCGTACGTGAAGTCGACGTGGCCTGGCGTGTCGATGAGATTGAGCTCGTACTTTTTGCCATCCGCACCGGTGTAGCCCATCCGCACGGCATTGAGCTTGATCGTGATCCCGCGCTCGCGCTCCAGATCGAGCGTGTCGAGTACCTGCGCCTTCATCTCCCGCCGCTGAAGCGTTCCCGTCGCCTCGATCAGACGGTCTGCGAGCGTGGATTTTCCATGATCGATATGGGCGACGATACAGAAATTGCGGATGTGCTGGAGCTTCATTCGGGGCTTTGGGGAGATTTTCAGGCCTAGCCCTCAAATATACCGGGAAGGAGGGTGATCTCCCCTATGGACGCTCCTGCGGTTGCATCGGCGGCCTCGGGGAGGAATGCGGGCGAGGCAGCAACGGCGCGTGGATCTGATGCTGATCTATCCGCGGCTGCAACCCCGGCCTCGCAAACGCTGCACACGGCGTCGTGTACGGCGCCAGAGTCCCATCCGGGCAGTGTCTCAGCGAATGCGTGCGTGGATCTCGGCTGTATCGGCTGTCGGCGCCATAGCCGTATCCGTAGCGGTTGTCGTATCCGCGATTGTAGCCGTAACCGTTGTAACCGTAGCCGCCCTGATATCGAAAGTCGTCGTAGCCGCGACGATACGGCGACGCACCCCAGGGGTCCTCGTAGCCACCATAATAGCCGTAGTTGTCGTCGTACCGCACTCCGTGCTGATAGGACGCGCGTCCGCCACCGTCGCGGCCGATCTCATACGGGGCGTACGCGATGGAGTACGTCCCTCGCGGGCCCACGCTCGAGCGCGCGAAGCGATCGACGACCTCGAACGGGTCGACACCGGGGCGTGCGCCGAGGGTCCCCACGTTCCAGCTGTTGCCACGCCCGCGGTAGTTTCTGAAGTCGAATGGCGTCCGGGATGCCACCGCGAACACGTACCCGACGCCCTGGGTCGGGTCTGCCTGGAATGGAAGCGCGAGACCATCGCGGCTCGCACCGAATCTCGAACGCTCGTTCGGTTGACGCGGAGACAGCACCGTGACTCGGCCATCGGTGTCGACTCGAAGGACGGTCACATAACTGCCGGCATCGCCCGAATACATAACCCGTCCCGCCTGGCCGCGATCGAATTCGTTCCCCTGTTCGAACCAGACGTCCACGTTCGGCGCGCGCTGTGCGGCGAGCACCGTGGGGGTGGTCGCGGACGCGCCGATCAGTAGCGGGACCAGCAGTCGCGGAGCGACGGCTTTCGAAAGGTTCATTTGATGCCTCCTCCAGAGACTACCCCAAATTATGTTGCAGTTTCCCGGT
>DATNCZ010000522.1:0-2299 GCA_035553335.1 Gemmatimonadaceae bacterium | reverse complement strand
CCACAGCTCGGCCCAGTATGGCAATCGCTCATCCCGGTCGAAATCGCTCTCGCTGATGAGGTCCTCCGCACTGCGCGGCCGCAGAATGTTGATGTCCCGGCCGCCCACGCGGACGTCGTCGTTGACGGTTACGAAGCGTCGCTCGAGATCGGCGACAAGCTCGGCGCCTGCCAGCGCTTGCATCACGCGGGGAAGACTGCTGACCGAAATACCGAGTCCCGCAGGGGAATCGCGCGGAACTGCTCGCCGGGATGACACTCGTGCTGGCCCTCGGGAACTATGAGCAGCGCGTTGGCGCGCAACATGGAAGTCAGCGCTCCGGAGCTCTGTGTACCAGTGAGGTGCGCGCGATCCACGCCGTTGCGTTGTGTCAGTACTACGCGCAGGTAGTGTGTCAGGTCGCCGGTCAGTGAGATGTGCTCGTCGAGCGTCACCATTCGCGTGGCGGGGAAAATCAGCGTCTCGCCCAGCATCTTGAGAATCGCCGGTCGCACGAAGAGCTCGAACGTAACCATTGCGGACACCGGATTGCCCGGCAGTCCGATCCAGGGGCGGCCGTCGATGATACCGAACACGACAGGGCCACCTGGCCGGATACGCGCGCGCCAGAACTTGATGTCGACGCCCATATCCTTCATGACCGTGCGTGTGAAGTCATGATCACCGACGGAAACGCCGCCACTCGTGATCAGGAGATCGCACGCCATCGCACCCTCGATCGCGTTGCGCAGTGCAAGCGGATCATCGCGCGTGATGCCGCCATCGCGCGGCCTTCCTCCGGATTCACGCACCATTGCCGGGAGGGAATAACTGTTCGATGATACGATGCGGTTGCCGCTCATCACCGCGTCGAAACCCTCGACGCGAACCAGCTCGTCCCCTGACGAAACTATCGATACGGTAGGCTGGCGATATGTTGCGACAGTCGCGATGCCGGAGGATGCCAAGACCCCGATAGCGGCGGGACTCACATACTCTCCCGCCCTCAGGATCACATCTCCCTTGAGGAAGTCCTCTCCGAGTGGGCGTACATTGCACCCCGCATCGCGCGAATTGCGGATCTCGACGAGTTCCGATCCGGCGTCGGTGTCTTCGACGCGCACAACGGTGTCGGCGCCTGCTGGAACGGGGGCGCCGGTCATGATCCTGACGGCTTCGCCGGCCTTCATCGATGCCGGCGATTCGCCGCCAGCCGCAACCTCGCCGATGACGCGCAGCGTGCACGGGACGCGGGCGATGTCGCTCGCTCTCACCGCATATCCGTCCATCGACGACGCGCGCCATGGAGGAATGCTCGCACGTGCGGTGACTGGTTCGGCGAGCACGGCACCGAGCGCGGACGAAAGCGGAACGCACTCGACCGGCATACGCTCGACCGACGCTAGAATCTGCGCCGATGCCTCGGCGGCGCTGACCGCTCCCCGACTCAACTGCGACTCATCTACGGTACGACGCCAGCGCCGCCGCGATCGAATCGGCCGTCATCGTTACCGCGGAAGGCGGTGTGGTCCACTTGTTCGCGAGAACGCTGAAGATGAGCCGTTCCCCATCGGCGTCGGTTACGTAGCCGGAAAGCGACCGGACCCAGTGCAGGGAGCCTGTCTTCGCGTGCACGTTGTTCGCCGCAGGTGTTCCGATCATGCGGCGCGCGATCGTGCCGTCGACTCCTGCGATCGGGAGTGCGTTGTAGAACGTTGCGAAGTTGGGGTTCGCCTGCATCCGGTCGAGTATTCGGACGATCGTTTCCGGAGAGATCAGATCGGCGCGTGCCATTCCGCTTCCGTCATGCAGCTGGTAGCCATCGCGTGGAATTCCCCAGGCCGAGAGCTGGCGGCCCGCGACGGCGATTCCGCTGTCAGCGATACCAACGCCCGTCCGTTCGAGACCGAGCGTGCGCATGAGGACCTCGCCCATCTGGTTCTGCGATGGCTTGAGGAAGTACGGAAGAATCTGGCTCAGCGGTACAGACTGGACGACGAACAGAGTGTCGAGCGGTATCGCGTCGCGCGGAACGACGCTTTCGCCGACGCCGAGCGCCGTGCGCACACCACGCCTTTCGAGTGCGAGTTGCAACTCGCGGAGGTAATCCTGCGTGGGGATTGCCGCGGGGGCCGATTTCACGGTGCTGTCACCGGATGATCCGTGCACAACCACGCGCGACATTCCTTCGTTGAAGAGCAGCTCGTCGACGCCGGCTCCGTCCGATGAATCGAGATCGTCCCAGTCCCAGCCTGCGCCGACTGCAGGACCAGGGAAGTTGTCGGCGCCCGAATAGATGTGTCCCGTGATCTCGCGAATG
>DATNCZ010000521.1:0-8142 GCA_035553335.1 Gemmatimonadaceae bacterium | reverse complement strand
TCGATCCAGGCGTGCAGCTCGGCCTTGGCGCCGACGTCCACGCCGCGCGTCGGTTCGTCGAGGATCAGGATGTCGCAGTCGCGCGCGAGCCACTTCGCCATCACGATCTTCTGCTGATTACCGCCCGACAACTCGGCTGTGAGTGCTTGTGGAGTCGCACGCACGCGAAGGCGTTCGAACAACTGTTGGATCACGCCGCTCTCTCGTGTCCTGTCGATCCACCCCATGCGCGCGAACAGCGGCAATGTCGGCAACGTGCTGTTCTCCCCGGTGCGCATCGAGAGAACGAGGCCCTGCTTCTTGCGATCCTCGGGAACGAATCCGATACGCAACCGCACTGCGTCCCGCGCCGAACGGATTGCGGCACGTACACCGCGTACCCAGACGGTTCCATGCGTCGCCGGCTCGAGCCCGAAAATGGATTGCGCGATCTCCGAGCGCCCTGCGCCGATCAGTCCGGCCAATCCGAGCACTTCGCCTGCGTGCAGCGTGAAGGAGACGCCGGAGAACGCTGCGCCGCGCGCGAGTCCTTCGACACGCAGACGCTCCTCACCGCGCTCATCGACCGTTGCCGTCGGGAAATACTGTTCCAGTCTGCGCCCGATCATGAGTTGGATGAGTGCGCCCTCATCCAATTCGCTTGCCGGACGCGTGACTACGTGCTGGCCATCCCGGAGCACGGTGATCTCATCGCACAGCCGGTGAATTTCCATCATTCGATGCGAGACGTAGATGATCGTGACACCGCGCGCCTGCAGCTCGCCAATCAGAGTAAACAGTCGCTCGGCGTCGTCACCGCCCAGGCTGCTGGTGGGCTCGTCGAACACGATGACCCTGGCGCCGGCGCCAACTGCACCCGCGATCTGCACGAGCTGCTGCTCCGCAACCGTGAGCGTGTCCATCGGTCGCGACGGATCGATCGTCGCACCGATGGTGGCCAGCAACTCCTTCGCGCGGCTGTGCGTGACGTCGCGCCGAACGAACCCGAATCGGCGTGGAAGCGTGCCGAGACAGAGATTCTCGGCGACGGTGAGATTCTCGCAGAACGCGAGCTCCTGATGCACCATCGCCACGCCCGACTCGAGCGCATCACGCGGACTGTCGAATCGAGCGGGACGACCTTCCAGCAGGATCTCGCCGTCGTCAGGTCGCTGCAGTCCCGCCAGAATCTTTCCGAGCGTACTCTTGCCGGCGCCATTCTCGCCGCACACGGCGTGACAGGAGCCGGTGCGCACGTCGAAGCTCACGTTCGAAAGTGCAAGAGCTCCCGGAAAGCGTTTGGTGATGTGTGAAAACGAAATCGCCGCCATGTGTACCCCTGGATCAACCCCGGCGCCACCGCGAAAGCAGACGCGTGATAGTCAGTCATTCCCGCGACACCGGGACCGTGTTACTCCGTCATTCCCGCGAAAGCGGGAATCCATCTGCTGCCGGAAAATTTCCTGCCATCGCCGCATCCAAAGATCGATAACATGGATTCCCGCTTTCGCGGGAATGACGATTACCGCTGCCGGAATGACGATTACTCCTGAAGCAATGACGATTACTCCTGTAGTTACTTCATCGCAAGATATTTCGGATCGACGTCGGTGAATCCCCACGCTTTCAACTGACGGGCCCACGTGCCGAGATTGTCCTTCGATACGCGCACGAGATCCATCTGCACGTGAGGTGGTACATCCTTGTGCAGATAAACATGATCGAAGATCGTCTTCACGGAGACGTAGCCCCAGAGGTACGTCGGCTGTGCGAGGAGCACCGGCGCAAGACCTTTATCCACGTAGGGCAACTCGGCAGGCAACGCGTCCACGGAAACGATCTTGAGTCGCGCAGGATCGAGATCTGTCAGAAGCGCCTTTGTAAACAGCGCCCATCCACCGATCATCGCCCAACCCTGAATGCCCGGATATGCGTTCTGCGCGCGCACCACTTCCGCCGCGGCGTCCTGCGGAGTTTCCTCGTGGTAGAAGGTGTTGACGATGGTGATGCCGGGGTAATTCTTCGCCTCGTTCTTCACTCCCTCGATGCGCTTCTGCAGGTTCGGCGCGTTCTGGCTTCCGCCCAGAATCGCGATCCGGCCCTTGCCGTTCATCTGCTTGGCCAGCTCCTGCATCACCTGCTTGCCTATCAGCTCGTCGTCGCCACCGTAGAACGAGAATCGCTTGGAGCCGGCGACGTCGCTGTCGAACGTCATTACCGGAACGCCACGGTCGACGGCCTCGTTCACCGCTCCGATGAGCTTGCCCGCATCGCTTGCCGAGAGAAGAATCGCGTTGTCGCCGCTGTTCACCGCCGACGCGATCCGTTGCGCCTGAATCGTCGCATCCTCGCTCGGCGGCGTGAGCCAGTCCACCCGCACGTTCACACCATACTGCTTGGACAGCTCCTTCGCGGCCGAGTCTGCGCCGGTGCGTCCCGAGAGGAACACCGGATTGGTGGAGCTCTTCGCAATCATCGCGATCGTGAACGTCTTTGCGCCACCGGAGGACGCGCTACCACCCTTCGCAGCACTTTCTCCCGAGCCCCCGCAGGCGAGCATTGCGGCAGCACCCAGAAGGAATGGAACGGGGATGATATGCGATCGCTTCATCACAACGCCTCTCATGTTACGGTGGATGTGTCTTTTGTGGCAGGAACTGCGGCCATTCGGCGCGCGAGCAGACGGGTGCCACCCTGATCCAGTACGACGGCGAGGATCAGTGCGCTGCCAATGATGATCCACTCGTAGTTCTGGTCCAGATGCAATGTACGAATCGCCTGCCGGATCATCACGATGAGAATTGCCCCCAGCATCGCGCTGATCGCGCTGCCCTTCCCGCCGATGAGACTCGCACCGCCGACCACTGCGGCCGCTATCACGTACAGCTCGTAGCCGTTCGCGTCCGACGACGTTGCAGATCCATAGAACGACGCGCCGAGGAACGCCGCGATTCCGGCGCTCAGCCCGGAGATCGCGTACACACCGAGCTTTATGCGGTCCACCCGCAGTCCCGAGTAGCGGCTCGCTTCCGGATTGCCGCCGATCGCGAATACGTAGCGTCCGCTCACCGTCCGGCTCAGATAAACCTGACCGATCGCCGCCACGACGAGCATCACGAGCACTGGAACGGGATACAGGTCGGCGCCCAGGCCCAGGCGTGCCTTGGCGACGCTGGTCAGCGCGCCGGGTACCAGGATGCTCTCCGCATGGCTCACCACGAACGCAACACCGCGCAGCACCCACATGGTGCCGAGCGTGACGATGAATGGATGCACGCCAAGGCCGATCACCATGAACCCGTTGGCGAGTCCGCATAGCAGTGCGATGGATAGGCACGTCGCCAGCGCGACTGACACGGTGGCTAGCGGCCCCATCGGGCCGGCGGCGCGGAGTACCATTGCCATCCCGACGCCGGCCAGCGCATAGATCGCTCCGACGGAGAGGTCGATTCCACCGGCGATGATCACGATCGTAGCCCCGACGCCCATGATCGCGAATGAGCTCGCGTCGGTACCCATCTGCACCAGCGTGTAGACGTTGAGGAAATTATTTATGTGGGCGCCGCTCACCGCGTCAATATGGGAGCCGGCTGCGAATGTCAGCGCGATACCCAGCGCTATCAGGACGGCGACGATTCCAATCTGCTGCGATTTCAACACGACGCCGGCAGCTCGGCGGAGGGGCGGTGTCCAGAGTGGGGTGGAAGTCACGTTGTGCGGCGGACTGAAGAAGAAGATGTCGGCGTGCGCAACGATGGGCCTCGGCGCGAGACTTGTCAACGTGGGAGGTCCTGACGCCGCCGACGAGCCCGCAGATTACCCGTATGTGCCCCACAGCACATACCTTTGATCTGGTAGTCCCGGACGTGAACGTACCACCCTCCGATAATCCCGCGTAATCGATGTCTGAGAGCCAGTCGTCACCACGCGCACTCGCGGCGCATGGTGTAGTGCACCGCTACGGTAATGTGCTCGCCCTCGACGGAGCGAGTATTACGGTCGGTGCGGCCCGGGCTCTCGCGCTCGTGGGCGAGAGCGGCTCCGGCAAGACGACACTCCTGCGATGTTTCAACCGCATGGCGGAGGCCGACGCAGGGACGATCCAGGTAGGCGGTACCGATGTGCAATCGCTCCCGGTGATCACGCTGCGCCGCCATCTCGGCTACGTCCCTCAGGACGGTGGATTGCTGCCGCACTGGCGCGTGCTGCGCAACGTGGCGCTCGTCCCGAAGCTGCTGCAGATGCACGAGCCGGAATCGGCAGCTGCCGAAGCGCTTCGCGTCGTGGGACTGTCGCCAGACACGTTTGGCGGCCGCTACCCGCACGAGCTCTCCGGCGGGCAACGTCAGCGCGTAGCTCTCGCTCGCGCACTCGCCGCGCGGCCCGGTGTGATCCTGCTCGACGAGCCCTTCGGCGCCCTCGACGCCATTACGCGCGCGGAATTGCACGAGACGTTTCAGGATGTGCGCCGCCAGCTGCCGATGACCGTGCTCCTGGTCACGCATGATCTCGCCGAGGCGGCGCGACTTGCGGACGAAATCGCTGTGATGCGATCGGGGCGGGTAGAACAACAGGGCACGATGTCCGATCTTCACGCCGCCCCCGCAACGAGCTACGTCGCAGCACTGATCGCACGAGCGAGAGCGACGTCGGCGCATCTCGTCCCTACGCCATGAGCGGTACGCGCAGCCGGATCGCACTGATGGTCTTCGTATTTCCTGCTATCCTGCTGCTCTCGCTCGCGGCGAGTGGCGGGAATGGTTCCGCGAATGGCTTGCGCGGCCAGACCTACGTTCCCATCGCACCACCGCCACACGCGAATCCGGGCGAGCCGAACCAGCCTCCCGTCGTTGTCGCATCCAAGCCGTTTGGCGAGTCGTATCTACTTTGCGAGATGTTCGCGCAGCTTCTCGAAGCACACGGTATTGCGGTGACACGTCGCCCCGGCCTCGGAGCCACAGAGGTCGCGTTCGGCGCACTCAGACAGAACGCTATCGACGTTTATCCCGAATACACGGGAACGGGGTTGATCGCGATCCTCCACGACTCGGTTGCAGATTCCCTTTCGCGGGATTCGCGTGCAGTCTATCAAAAGGTCGCGCGGACTTTCACCGCGCGTTACGGTGTACGATGGCTCCCGCCGCTCGGCTTCCAGAATACATATGCAATAGCCGTCCGTCGTTCGACAGCAGAGCGATATCACCTTCGCACGCTGAGCGATCTGGCTCGGGAGGGCTCGCACCTGGTCGGCGGCTTCACTCCGGATTTCATAGGTCGTAGCGACGGGCTCCCAGGGCTCGCGCGCGTGTATGGCGTTCGCCTGCGCGACGTCCGCCCGCTCGCGCCTGCCGTGAAGTATCGCGCGCTTGCAGATGGAGCCGTCGACGTTGCGGACGGCTACTCCACCGACGGCCTGCTCGCACGATACGATCTCGTCACACTGTTGGATGATCGTCATTTCTTCCCGCCGTACGAGGCGGCGGCGCTGGTCAGTCCGCGACTCGTTCGCGATCGCCCCGACGCTATTGCTGTGCTCACCCTGCTCAGCGGCCGGCTCGATGAAGCACGAATGCGTCGCCTCAATCAGCGAGTCGAGGTCGCTGGCGAGGACGTGCGCCGCGTGGCAGCCGATGCGCTCAACGAGCTCGGTGTCATGAGTGCGTCTGTCAGCCCCGCGACGTCAGTCGGAAGCGATACGCACGATTCTTTCTGGCGCTACATGTGGAAGCGCCGCGCGACCATCGGTGCACTCACACTGCGCCATCTTTTTCTGGTGGTGACTGCGCTGGGTGCTGCCATCCTGGTCGCCATCCCGCTCGGCCTGGCCCTCGAACGAGCACGCAGCGCGGCCGAGCCTGTGGTGCGTGCACTCGGCGTGATTCAGACAGTACCGAGCATTGCGATGCTCGCCTTCATGATTCCGTTGTTCGGCATCGGAACGGTTCCAGCGCTGGTTGCGCTATGGCTGTATGCGTTGTACCCGATCGCGCGCAACACATATACCGGCGTACGCGACGCCGATCCCGGCGCCATCGAGGCCGCGGAGGCGCTCGGCACCACTGCAGTACAGCGCCTGCTCTGGGTTCGCCTGCCGCTCGCTGCGCCGATAATCATGGCCGGCGTGCGAACCGCTGCGGTCATCACCGTGGGCGCCGCCACACTCGCGGCATTCATCGGCGCGGGCGGCCTCGGTGAGCCCATTCTTGCAGGTCTGGCACTCGCCGACACACGCATGATTCTTTCCGGCGCACTACCCGCCGCCGCGCTCGCGCTCGCGGTGGATGGAGTGTTGGCGCTCGTCGAGCGCAGAGTAACTCCCGTCGCGGGATAGCGCGCCCGAAGTCGAGGATGCATCCTTATCGCACTACCCCACCAGATCGGACCAATCGCTAACATGCCCATCACTCGGCGCCACGTCACTTACGCCATATTCGCGAGCGCAACATCGCTCGCCATTGCGCCGGTCGCGCGCGCGCAACACTTACCACCCATCCAGTACACGGTGAGCATGCCCGCGCCTGAAACGCACCTGGCACACATTCAGGCTCGCATTCCAACCGGCGCAAAGCCATACGTCGATCTGATGATGGCAGTCTGGTCACCGGGCTACTACGTCCAGGAGAACTACGCCACTCACGTTCAGCAGATCTCCGCGGAGACATCGGATGGGCGGGCGCTCGCCGTGGAGCAGCCGCAACCGAATCGCTGGCGCGTCAGGACGGATGGCGCTTCCACAATCAGGCTGTCGTACACGCTCATCTGCGATCATCGCTCCGTCACTGGCGATTGGGTCGATACGACAATGGCCATTCTCAACGGGCCGGCGACCTACATCACGCTCGCCGAGCACGTGAAGCGGCAACACGACGTCGCGCTCGAGCTTCCGTCACGATGGAAACAGTCGGCGACGTCGCTCGCTGCAGCATCCGATAGCGTACCCAATCACTACCAGGCGTCGAGCTACGATGAGCTCGCGGATTCTCCAATCATCGCGGGCAACATTTCATTCCACGAGTTCGATGTCGCAGGTGCGAAACACTACCTCGCCGACATCGGTGAGATTCCGCCTCTATGGGATGGTGCGCTGGCCGCGCAGAACCTCAGGAGATTCGTAACCGCCGATTCCGCCTTCTGGGGATTTCTGCCGTTCCGCAAGTACGTCTTTCTCAACGTGTTCCGGCAGGGCGGCGGTGGACTCGAGCACCTCAACTCGACACTGCTTACGTCGAGTCCGAAATCCGCGGGCGGCGGCGACATGCGCTGGCTCCAGTACGTGAGCCACGAATACTTCCACGCATTCAACGTCAAGCGACTTCGCCCCGTGCAACTCGGTCCGTTCGACTACGAGCATCCGCCAAAAACGCCAAGCCTCTGGATTTCCGAAGGACTGACGACGTACTACGGCAATCTCATGGTGAGCCGCGGCGGCCTCGGCACACAGCAGGACGTGCTGAATGCACTTTCGAAAGCGATAACATCGGTCCAGAACTCGCCTGGTCGTCACGTGCAGACACTCGAGCAGGCATCGCTCGACATCTTCTCCACCGGAGGGTCCGGTGAGGGCGGCAATCCGAATACGAACGTCAGCTACTACGACAAGGGACTCATCGTCGGACTGCTGCTGGACGCGCGCATTCAGCATGCAACCAACGGCAGAAAGAGCCTGGACGACATGATGCGTCTCGCTTACAAGCGCTACGGCGGCGCACATGGCTTCACGCCGCAACAATGGGTCGCAACCGCGTCGGACGTCGCCGGAACGGATCTCACGACGTTCTTCCACACTCTGCTCCAGACCACGGACGAGATGGACTACTCGGAAGCGCTCGACTGGTTCGGCTTGCGCTTCGCACCATCTGATAATCCAGCGACCGCATGGACCCTCGAGATTCGGCCCGACGCAACGCCGCAGCAGACGGCCCATCTCGATCGGCTGACTCAGCCATACAAAATGCGCTCGCGCACCGTCGGGTCGAGCCCGATGCGCGAGCGCCCCACCAACCAAGGAGCACTTAAGGTTCTTGTGTCGGATTGACAACGGCCGCTCCGACAAGCATCAGTATCGGTAAGGGGTTACAAATGTTTACTATTTCGTGTATATTCCTTCAAGCTCGTTCTTACGCGTGACGGCGCAGCCCCTTCCGTCCCGACCGACGATCGTCC
>DATNCZ010000520.1:0-12239 GCA_035553335.1 Gemmatimonadaceae bacterium | reverse complement strand
CGAGAATCGAAGATCGCGAACGGGGCCGGCCGTTGCGGGAAACAGTCCCTGATGAAAGTGAACGTCCCGGCATCCATCGAGATACTTCTTCACATCGTCGAGACTGCATGCGTATTGCCCGCTCTCGAAACCTCGATCGATAGCAGTCGGTGATGGCAGCCCTTCGAAGGTGTCGAACAGATGCAGTGTCCGATCACCCTTCGCCTCGCAAATCACTCTGGCCGTGCCGCCTCTGAAAACTCCCACTTCCGCCAGCACACCGGGAATTCGTTCGGTCGCAAGCACCGCGCTCCGAATCATGTAGGCCTCGTCCACGCCCACCGTTTGCGAAGGAAAACCGGTGACGATCTCACGGATCCGGGCCACCTCGGCGGCCCGCGTCGGCTGGGCGAAACTCACTACCTCGCGATGATTGAGTCCCAGCACGAATTGAGTGGCGTGCAGTGCGGGGGCACCGAGCGGACCCAGTAAGCGACTATTGACGATGCCCGCAACCAACGCCTTGGCGCGCTGACTCCTGACCATGTTGCCTCGCATTTCAGAGATACTTCCCGTGGCGGGCCAGCTACAGAAACCCATGCTGCAAGAACAGGTCAGTCTGGTGAAATAATAACCCTGTGGCCTGCAAACATGCGGCGTCCTGACACGTCGACTGGCCGGCCACACGATTTGCGATCCAGGCGCAAAAGAACTGTAGATTCCACAACCGGCTTGTTTTCGCGGCACCGGCCTGACCTGCACACGGGGCTATGGATGCGCCACATCGAACGGCACCGCACCGCACATATCGGCTGGCTACGTGCCGCCGTCCTTGGCGCAAACGACGGGCTCATCTCCACGGCAAGCCTGATCGTTGGCGTCGCCGCAGCCGGAACCGATCGAGCGGCAATACTGATCGCGGGCGTCGCCGGCCTCGTCGCCGGCGCAATGTCGATGGCCGCCGGCGAGTACGTCTCGGTAAGCTCGCAGAGAGATACCGAAACGGCGGATTTGAGTCGCGAGCGGACCGAGCTCGCTGCGAGTCCCACGGCCGAGCATGAGGAGTTGAGCGAGATCTTCGAATCTCGCGGACTCACCCCCGAGCTGGCGCGCGACGTTGCCGAACAGCTCATGCAGAAAGACCCGCTGGGCGCACATGCACGAGAGGAACTCGGCCTCTCGGAACTGACGACCGCGCGACCGCTCCAGGCAGCGTTGTCGTCGGCAGTGTCGTTTGCCGCGGGCGCTGCCCTGCCCGTGCTCGTATCCGCATTTGTTGCGAGCTCGTACCTCACTGTGGTCGTGATCGGCGCAACGCTCGTGCTCCTGGTCGTACTCGGTGCGCTGGCGGCGAAAGTTGGTGGTGCGTCGCTGACGCGCGGCGCATTGCGCGTCGCATTCTGGGGAGCGCTCGCGATGGGAGCATCGGCGCTCATCGGTCGCCTGTTCGGCACGACTGTCACTTGATCGAACGCCGAGCGCCCGAACAGGCAAGTATCACGGCGCGCGGAAGTGTGGCGGCAGCTGCAGTGTGAAATGATTCAGGACTCCTGCACATCAATCGAGGGAGAGACGCCCAATGGCGACGGATTATCGACCAGCGCAGCCACCCGACCCCGAACCTGATGACGATGACGACGGACCGTGGCTGAAGCAGATTGGAGAGGGCACGCGCATTGCCGCCGCGGAACGACGCAAGCTTCCCGGTTACTTCCTCGTCTTGACGAGTGTGCGCGTCGCCATCATCGCGGCGGCGGTTGCGTGCGTGTATGCTGCGTATCATTTACCACAGGACAGCTACACGCAGAATCTGGCGGGCAATGCCGCGGTTGGATTTGGGATCTTCTTCTTCGCGGCGCCCATGCTGCGGGCCATGCGATCGTGGCCGCGGACTACACTTCTCAGCGGCGCCGCAATAGTCGCGGCGATCCTGGGGGTCGCGTCGATCGCATCACCCCTTACAGAGAGCCTGCTCCTGGGTGCCGGCGTCGGCTTCGCTCTCCTGCTCGCGCTCGATCTGAACATTGCACGATGGCTCGATGCGATCGTGTCCGCCGAGGACAACGCGCGGAAACGGATCGACGAAGCGGCGCGGCTTGTCGAGCAGGCTGAAACTGCTCTCGATTACAAGTACGCCGTACACGACTACCTGAACCTTCCGCGACCCGACAAGCTTGGCGGCATTCGGCTCCCGGAAGGCGAAACGCTGATGGGCGCGCTGGGATGGCCTGACAAGGAGTGAGCGCACCCGCCACCGGGTCAGGCAGGAGCGATGTCCAGCGCAGGTGAATTCCCATGTCCGCGTCAGGCAATCGGCTACAGCGCGAAGGCGTATGGCTGACTGACAGATTCGCACCCCGTCGTCACCTTGCAGCATCGAGGCGATGCGGATCACGCGAACATGGAGAACCTGAACAATGAACTCGGCAGAGCTGGCCTACTTCGAGAGACTGCTACTCGATGAGCGCGGACGTATGGTTCGCGATCTCGAGCGGATCCGGACGAGTGCAGTGCAGCTGGCGCTGGAAAACAGGTCGGCCGGCGTTGAACCCACCGACTCGGTCGGAGACGACCGGAACGACGACGCCATCGCCGCGCGCGAGGTCGAGGCGCTCAAGGAGCTGGACGAGGCGCTCCGCATCCTGTACGAAGCGCCCGAGCAATATGGCGTCTGTGTCGCCTGCGGAAGTCCAATCTCCCGCAGCCGCCTCGAGATCGTACCCGCAACGCGCTACTGCCAGCACGATGCGAAGTGGCAACAGAATCCGCGCAGTCGTACGCGACCGGACGCCGATCGACAGCTCGTTGCGGCGGCAGGCAACTGGGTAGAGAGCAGTCCCGCACTTCACGAATCGCCCGGATTCTAGCTGGGGCAGCATCGCCGCCGGGAGGAGTCGTCATGAACGGGACGTACAGAGACCGGCGCTACGCTGGAGGAAACTGGCGCAATATCTGCGGCGCTGCCGTGAGGCACGACTGAAGGGAGAAGCGACGGTCCGGACACGAGAGATGACGGTCGCCGCATCATGAGTTCCACGACGGAGGGCGTTATGCGGTGGTCCTGGCGGTTGGGTCGAGTTCGCGGTGTGGAAGTGCGTGTGCACGCAACCTTCGTGTTGCTGCTGGCGTGGCTGGCGGTCATCTACTACCAGGAGACGGGGACCGGCGCCGGCGCGGTCGCTGGAATCATCATCACCGTCGCCCTCTTCGCGTCGGTCGTGCTTCACGAGCTGGGGCATGCGCTCATGGCGCGCCGCTTCGGCATCGCTACGAGCGACATCACACTCCTTCCGATTGGCGGAGTCGCGCGCCTCGAGCGGATACCGCAGGATCCGAAGCAGGAGCTGGCGGTGACGCTCGCCGGCCCGGCGGTCACGCTCGTCATCGTGCTGGTTCTTTACGCCGCACTGCGCGCTTTCTCCGTCTCCACTGCGATTCCGGCCGCGAGCAACTTCACGAGCGTGGGCGGGGCGGTTGCACAGCTCATGTGGATCAACCTGTCGCTGCTCGTTTTCAATCTTCTGCCGGCGTTCCCGATCGACGGTGGGCGTGTTCTGCGCGCCGCGCTGGCGCTGCGCATGGATCACGCACGCGCCACCGAGATCGCGGCGCGGGTGGGACGCGGCTTCGCGCTCCTGTTTGGATTGGTGGGGATCTTCTTCAATCCGTGGCTTGTCCTGATCGCGCTCTTCATCTGGCTCGGCGCGGCCGCGGAATCCAGCATGGAACAACTTCGCACCTCACTCGCAGGGGTGAGCGTCGACCAGGTCATGATTCGCGACGCCCGTGCTCTTTCCCCAACAGATACGCTCGGCACCGCGCTCCAGAGCGCGCTGTCAGGCTTCCAGCACGACTTCGTTGTCGTCGATGGAGACCGTGTGGTGGGACTCCTCAGTCATCAAGCTCTACTGGCCGGACTCGCGAACAAGGGAAGCAGTGCGCGCGTCGACGAGACGATGGAAAAGGCGTTCGCGAGCGCAGCGCCCAACGAGCCGCTCGAGGGAGCGGTTGAGCGGCTGCAGGAGTCGCGTGTACGCACGATGCCCGTGCTCAGCGGAGGAAAACTCCGCGGCCTGCTCACACTCGACAATATCAGCGAGTTCGTGCTGATGGCGAGTGCAATCCGCGGCGGGAAAGCGGCTACCGCAGCCCGGTAGCCGCAAGCCGCGCCGCAGTCACGTCACTGCGAAATAGCGTGCTCTTCCAACGATCGTGTCGGAAGATCCACGTGCGGCAATCCGAACAATCCGCCGCTCGGCCGGAAGCGGAGCCGAGCGACGATACCGCCTGCCTCGTCGAGCGCTCCTGCATTCCTCGAGACCTCCTGCACGTTTGCGCCCTGATCCAGCGCGCTGCGTATGATCGACTCGGCGGCCGCGCCCTGTGTCTTCAGGAAGAGCGGGCTCATGTACACCGAGCTTACGCATGAGAGATCGAGTGCCTGCCGCGTCATTTCGGGTCCGGCGACGCCAAGCGATCGCGCCTCCGCCTTCTCGATTATGTCGGGGATCGAGCGCGATGCACTTGCGTCGCGCAACATGGACGCTCCGACGCGCGCGGCGTCGGCGATCATCGCGCGGGTGGAGTGCACGTCGAGCGACTCCATCCGCAGGACGCGCTGGGATATGGGCGATAAACCGTTCGCCGCCTGCGCGGTGATCTTCGGGATTCCCCCCAACACAACCCAGCCATCGTCGCCGGCGAGGCCACGTATGCGCTCGCTCAGCCTGGCGAGCATCCGGCGCGTTTCGCGGAGCCGCGCGCGACTCGCCGCATCATGGTTTCGCTCGCCGCGCGTGCGCGGGTGGATGTCGGTTCGGCGAACGCCGCCACTTTCGAGCGGTGTTGTGATCACGTGGTCGGCGTCGAGCGAGTCGACGCGCTCGAGAGTGCGGAGCCGGTAGCGATAGATGGTCGCATTGCGCGCGTCCATGACCGCGATGATCACCGGATGACGTTCCTTCATGAGGTGGATGTAAGGAGCGAGCGCAGGCCCCTTGCCCCAGATGGCCGTCGTGGGGGTCGGCGCCAGCGCCGCTTCGAAGTGCTGGACCCCGTCTGGTGAAACGAAGATGATCCATCCCGGCGGCGTGGCGTCGGGCGCGAGCTCCCCAAGCTGGCGGTCGAGCATCGACGCGCATTTTGCGAACTCCGCCATCTCGTCGCTCGATGATTCGGCGATGGTCCTGCGTATCGCCCCGAGCGAGTCATCGAGCGCGACCCGCCATTCACCCTTCATGGCCGGATCGGCGACGCCGACATCGATGTATGCGCTCAGAACGCTGGTATCGCGCAGAGTGCGCTCCAGTCCTGCCAACTCCTCTTGATTGAGCATCGGCTCCCACCAGTTGTGCGTAAGTCAGATCCGGATCGACCGGCCGTGGCATGCAATGGCAGGATCGCAGGTCGCGGTGGACTTCACAATCGGCCGTTGCCCGGCAGCGGTGTAGGCAAAACGCGCACGCCGTGTAAGCAAAAACCGGGGTCAGAGGGCAGTTTTTCAGTTCATCCCGATCCGCGGGCTTCGGGAGACTGTACGCTGACCCCGGTTTCCAATCAGCGCAGTGGTCTGAATGCTGTGCGGAGCTCCTCGGTGAAGACCTGCGGCTGCTCCCACGCCGCGAAGTGGCCTCCCTTGGGGAGCCGGTTGTAATGGATCAGTTTGGGATACGCTTTCTCCGTCCAGCTCCTCGGCGCCGTATAGATCTCATCCGGAAATGCGCTCACGGCAGCGGGAATCGGAACACCTTTCGGTGCGAAGAACGCGAGCTTGCTTTCCCAGTAGAGACGAGCCGACGACACTGCAGTATTCGTCAACCAGTAGAGCGTGATGTTGTCGAGGATGTCGTCACGCGTGAGTCCCTCGGTCTGACCGTCGAAGACGCGCGTGATGAGCGCGTAGCTGCGCGCGTCGTGATCGTTCATCCACGCTGCGAGTCCGACCGGCGAATCCGCGAGTCCGTAAAGCGTCTGCGGGCGGTTCGCCATTTCCTGTGCGTAGCCCAGGCCGTGCTTGTAGAAGGTGTCGAGCTGATCCCACGCGATCTTCTCGTCGGCTGAGAGACCGGCCGGCGGCGGATCGCCGAATTGAAGCGCCTTCGCGACGTTGTCCGGGACGGTAGCCGGCATGTTGGTGTGGATGCCGATCAATCCCGGCGGTGTCTGCAGAGCCATCTGCTCCGTAACTGCATTCCCCCAATCGCCGCCCTGCGCCACGTATCGCGTGTATCCCAGGCGCTGCATCAGCACGGCCCAGGCGCGCGCGATGCGGATGGGATCCCAACCGGTCGCAGTCGGTTTGCCTGAGAACCCATGACCAGGCAGCGAAGGAATCACGACGTCGAAGGAATCCGATGCGCTACCGCCATGCGCCGTTGGATTCGTGAGCGGATCGATGACCTTCATCTGCTCGATGATGGACCCGGGCCATCCGTGCGTGATGATCACCGGAAGAGCATTCGCATTCTTCGAGCGCACGTGGATGAAATGAATGTCCAGACCATCGATGTTCGTCATGAACTGCGGTAGCGCGTTGAGCTTCGCTTCGCATCTGCTCCAGTTGTGACTCGTTGCCCAGTAGTCAGCGAGCTTCCTGGTCGTCGCGAGCTGCACGCCTTGTGATGCATCGTTCACCGTTTCCCGCTCCGGCCATCTCGTTGCCTTTATGCGTCTGCGCAGATCGGTAATTTCGCTTTCCGGAAAGTGCGCATGAAACGGACGGATTGTTTCGTCGGCAGCCATCTCCTCGCCGACCCGTTGTGCCGCGTTGCCGTGTGGCGTAACATCCTCCTTTCGAGTGGTTTGGAATCCTGAATTTGCAAACGGCTTTCCGATCACCGCTGGGCCGAACGCAACCGCCAGGCCCAACATCGAACTCGTTTTCAGAAAGCCACGGCGCGATCTGTCGTCTGACTCTGTCATTCCCCGCTCCTTTCGATTGGCGCTGCGTTTGGTGGTCCAGCCTGTTCCATCCGCGCAGGTTCGTCATGAACGCGCGCTACGCGTTCACATCCAGGATGGCCCTGACAAATTCGTGCGGCGCTTCTTGTGGAAGATTGTGACCGATGCCCTTCAAGGTGCGGTGCGAATATTTCCCCGAGAATTTCTTTGCGTAGGAACCGGGATCTGCGTGTGGCGCGCCGTTGGCATCGCCCTCGAGCGTGATCGTGGGGACGGTGATGACAGGTAATGCAGCGAGCCGTTTCTCCAGCTCATCGTATCGAGACTCGCCTGGCGCCAAACCGAGCCGCCAGCGATAATCGTGAATCACGATGGCGACGTGGTCCGGGTTGGCAAACGATGCTGCTGTGCGATCGAACGTTGCGTCATCGAACGCCCACTTCGGCGAAGCGATCTGCCAGATGAGCTTCGCGAAATCGTTTCGGTATTTGGCGTAGCCGAGTCTGCCGCGTTCGGTGGCGAAGTAATACTGGTACCACCATGCCAGCTCGGCTTTCGGCGGCAACGGCTCCTTGTTGGATGCGGGAGTGCCGATCAGATAGCCACTCACGGAAACGAGGCCCTTGCAGCGCTCCGGCCAGAGCGCCGCGACGATATCGGCGGTCCGCGCACCCCAATCGAAACCAGCGATGATTGCCTTGTCGATCTTGAGTGCGTCCATCAACGAAGTGGTATCGAGCGCGACCGCCGACTGTTGAGCATTCCTTGTCGTTGCGCTTGAGAGAAAACGAGTCGTGCCGAATCCGCGCAGATACGGTACGATCACGCGGTAGCCGGACGACGCCAGCAACGGCGCGACCTCGGCATAACTCTGAATGTCGTACGGCCATCCGTGCAGAAGAATTACCGCGGGGCCGTTAGCGGGGCCGGCCTCTGCATAGCCGACATTCAGGACGCCAGCGTCGATGTTCTTGAGCGGGCCGAGCGACGCGCTCATCCCGCGCTTGACCGGCGTCGAATCCGGCGTCGGATCCGACGCTGGCGCCCTGGATTGTGCTTCTGCAAAACCAGCAAAGCCGAACTGTGCCGCAGTCATTGTCATGGCCGCAGTTCCCAAGAAGCTTCGACGAGATTGATCGACTACTTCGCTCGTTTGTTTCCCGAACAGTTCGGACATTGGTGGTCCTCAATTGGATCGTTTGTTTTTCCTAACGCTGCGGGATCATCGATTCCTTGAGCCAATCTTCGAAGCTCGTCGCAGCAATCTTCGCACCGTCTCCGGGAAGCAGTGAGCGCTCGCTAAGTTCCGTGCCGAAGTAGCGCGCGTGTGGATCGGCGATCACCTTACGCGGATCGTTGCGGTCGGCGAGGAATCGCCGGACGAGTTCGTCCATGCGGAACGCCTTGGGTCCCGCGACTTCGACGATCCCATTGATCGGTGATCCGACAGCAACCGTCGCGACCGCCTTGGCGACATCTTCTGCGGCCATGGGTTGGAACAGCACCGGAGCGATCCGCACGACGTTGCCTTCGGTCGCCGTGTCGGCAATGCCCTTGATGAACTCGAAAAACTGCGTCGCGTGGACTATCGAGTACGGAATTGACGATTTCCTGATCAGATTCTCCTGCGCATTCTTGGCGCGCATGTAGCCACTTTCAGGAAGCCGTCCGGTTCCGACGACGGACAGCACAACGTGATGGCGTACTCCTGCCACCGCTTCCGCCGCCAACAGATTGCGAGTCGATGTCTCGAAGAAATTGAGCACCGCCGCATCCTCGAACGAAGGAGAGTTCGAGACGTCGACGACCACCGCGGCATCCTCGAGCACCTCCGGCAAACCCTCGCCCGTCAACGTGTTGACGCCGGTGTTTGGCGCCGCCGGAACCGCGAGGTGACCCTGCTCGTCGAGCATGTGCACGAGCTTGGAGCCGATGAGCCCGGTTCCGCCAATGATTACGATTTTCATGGCCAATTCCTTCAGCGACCGGCCGCGCCGGCCATCACGCGGCTCTCGCGAGGTGCCGTCTCCGGCGAGCCCCGCAGGAATGCGAGCAGCTCGGCGTTGATCTGATCCTGGTGCGTGGTAGTGATGCCGTGCGGCGCACCGGGGAAGTACACGTCCTTCGCGCCCTTTATGAGCCGGGCCGATTTCATGGATGACTCCCGGATCGGGACGATCTGATCATCCTCGCCGTGCAGCAGAAGCGTGGGCACGTCGAACTTCTTGAGATCCTCGGTGAAATCGGTCTCCGAGAACGCCTTGATGCACTCGTACGAGTTCTTGAGACCTGACTGCATGCTCCAGAGCCAGAACTCATCGAGCACGCCCTGCGATACCTTCGAGCCAGGTCGGTTGGCACCGAAAAACTGGATCGCAAAATCCTTGTAAAACTGCGAGCGGTCCTTGAAGAGGCCCGCGCGCAGTCCATCGAACAGCTCGATAGGGAGACCCTCGGGATTCGCCGCTGTCTTCAACAGAAGCGGTGGCACCGCGGAAATCAGGACCGCTTTCGCGACTCGCCTGGTTCCATGCCGTCCGATGTAGCGAGCGACTTCGCCGCCGCCGGTCGAGTGGCCCACCAGCGTGGCATCCTTCAGATCGAGCGCCTCGATCACGGCCGCGAGATCGTCGGCGTAGGTGTTCATGTCGTTGCCGGATGAAGACTGACTGGATCGGCCATGACCGCGCCGATCGTGTGCCACTGCCCGGTAGCCATTCTGCGCGAGGAAGAGCATCTGCCCGTCCCATGCGTCAGCGTTGAGCGGCCAGCCATGCGAAAATGTGACGACGGGACCTTTACCCCAATCCTTGTAATAGATCTCGGTCCCGTCCTTGGTGGTGATGGTGCTCATGACACGACTCCTTGAAAAAGATTACCTGCAAGGAGAAGGGTTACATCGATGGTGCGCCGCTCGCGTCAGTCGAACACCCCAGTCTTTCACCCTGTCGTGGACCCCAGTCGCCTCCGCTGCCCGACTAATCCTGAGCTGTCATCCATACCGAGCCGCGGAAGACATCACGCAGGGCTCGTCGCGAGCTGATGCCGAGCTTCGTAAACACTTTGTGCAGATGGTACTCGGCCGTGCGAGGACTGATGAAGAGCTGGCTCCCGATCTCCGGATTGGTGCGCCCTTCGGCAGCAAGCCGAGCGACTTGCGCCTCCTGTGAGGTGAGCGCCTCGCGGATCTCTGTCGTGCGCTTGCGGACCGTCTCACCCGTGGCCAGCAGCTCGCGATGGGCGCGGCCAGCGAACGCTTCGGCACCGAAGCGATCGAACATCTCGTAAGCGTTACGCAGCTGCGCGCGCGCATCCACGCGTCGACCCGCGCGCCGCAGCCACTCGCCGTACACCAGATGGGCACGTGCAAGTTGAACGGCGATGCGACATCCCTCCAGATGCTCGATCGCCTCACGGTAAAGAGCGTCGGCCGCCTCTCCGTCGCTCAGCAACGCGCTCGACCTGGCCAGCATGCCAAGCGCCCAATCCGTGCCGACAGCGCGTGTCCGCTCTTCGAGTTGGCGCAATGCGTCGGACGCAACATCGAATGCATCGCTTCGCACAGCAGCCTCGATCAGCTCGACCAGGTACCAACCGAAGAAACCAAGATCCTCATGCTTGCATGCGCGTTGCGCAGCGGCGAGCGCGGCATCGTAGCGAGCCAATCCGTTGTACAGCACGGATGTTACGTGGTCCGCCAGACCGATGGCCCTTCCCTCACCGCGTTCGGTCGCGTCTCTGATGCTGTTCTCGATCAGCGTCGTCGCGTGAAGCTCATCGCCACGCCATGCGGCTAGCAACAGTGAAGTGTAGGGCAATCGCGCATTGCCAGTTGCTGTCGAAATGGCGTCTGCCTCGTCGATCAGCGTCGCGGCGGTGGTGAATTCTCCAGCATGAACGTGGAAGCCCGCCAGGTACGCCAGCGCGATGGGAAGCACTGACAGCGCGCCGGCGTCTCGCGCGAGCCTGACCGCGCTCGTAGCAAGGTCGTACCACGTGTCATCGTCCCAGAGCTCGGGTCCCAGCGGCTCCGGCGCGACCGGGCAGGCCAGCCAGAGCAGGCCCACGATGTCTCCTTCAGTGCGCAGTGCGGTCTGCTTTCGGAGCGCGTGCAGCGCTGTCGTTAGCTGCCCCGCGCCGGCCACATAACCATCGGTGAATCGCGTCGCGAGACCATCGAGTAGAAGATCGGTCGGGCGCGGCTTCTGCGATTCCGGCGGTACGATTCGCGCGGCTGACGCGATCTCCTGCACGCCACAGTGTCCGCCAAGTCGCCCGGCAAAGACCGCTGCTCCCATTGCTTCGAGGTACGCGTCACGCGCCAATCCACGATCCGACTCTTCCAACTGTTTCGCCGCATCGAGGAGCAATGGAGGGGCATCGTTGCCGCGCCTGCGCGCGAACAGGATCCGCGCACGCAATAGCGCGAGCTCCGCGCTCTGCAGCGCGTTCAGCGGTCCGATTGCGGCCGCGGCGAGAAGCTCGGTCGCTGCGTCCGGTGCGCCGGCCTCGAATTTGGCTTGCGCAGCTGCAAGTGCGCGGGCGCCACGATGCGCAGGATCGGGAGTCAGTGCAACGGCTCGCTCGAGAAATGCCGCTGCGGCGGCACTTCCGCCACGCTTCTGCGCACCGACAGCCGAGTGTTCCAGCTCGCGAGCAACGCCCTCGTCCGGTCCGACCGCTGCCTGCGCACGATGCCACGCGCGACGAGCAGGATCGGTTTGCGGATCGATCGCGTCCGCAAGCGCGCGATGCGCCGCCTGGCGGTCGGACAACGCCGCTGCACGATAGATCGCCGAGCGCACCAGAGGATGTCGAAATCGTACACGCGTGCCCAACTCGATCAGACCCACCGCCTCGGCCGGCGCGGCGGCGTCGGTGCCGATCCCGAGGAGAGCCGCAGCACGCCACAACAGCGTCACATCGCCCACAGGGTCTGCCGCTGCTATCAGCAGGAGTCGTTGCGTGTCGATCGGCAGCGTCCGAAATCGGCGCAGGAAACTCTGCTCTATGCGGCGTTCGAGTGGGCGTGCGTCGGGAAGTGCGAATCCCCCCGCCATTTCCGACACGGTGAGGCCCCGCGGCAACTCCAGCAACGCGAGCGGATTGCCACGCGTTTCCGCGACGATCCGGTCTCGCACTCGGTCGTCCAACCGACCCCGTATCGCGGACTCGAGCAGAGCGCGCGCGTCGGCGTCACCGAGCCCCGCAATGACCATTTGCGGAAGCCCCGTGAATTCCAGTTCATCGGTGGGCTCGCGTTGTGCAAATACGAGCGCGATCGATTCCGCCAGCAGCCGGCGCGCGACGAATGCGAGAATCTGCACCGACGCGCGATCGATCCACTGCGCGTCATCCAC